>JALVPH010000001.1 GCA_027031875.1 Candidatus Parcubacteria bacterium
CGATCGTCATAGAGACTGAAAAAGGCAATGAATGTCGCGATAACAAAGAACGGAAGTCCCACCACAAAAGTTTCTTGAGAAATACTCAACGGATGAATGAGTGCAGGAAATCCTCCAATAAGGAGGAGGTTGAAAGTGTTTGAACCGAGCACGTTTCCAATTGCAATTCCGTGGCTCCCCCTCCGAATTGCGGATACCGAAGTAATAATTTCTGGGAGTGAGGTTCCAAATGCGACGACAGTAATTGTGAGGAGTGAGGAGGATACCCCGAGGAGCTGTGAGAGAGTGAGCACACTCGTCACAAGATACTTTGCGGAAACGCTCAACACAATTGCACTCACCACAATGAGGAGGATGAGACGAAGGAATGATTCTTTCCTCGCGAGCTTCTCCTCACTCTCCCTTAAGAAGGCAACTTTCTTTTGGAAGGTTTGATAGAGCATAAAAACAGAGAGGAAGAGGAGGAGAAAGAATCCTTCCGCGCGGGTAATGAGCTTATCAATTGCAAAGTAACCAAAGAGCGCCATCGACATAAAGAAAAACGGGAGTTCCGTGCGAACGAGCGAAATTTTTGCGATAAGTCCTCGCGCAACAATTCCTCCAATTCCAAGGATGAGGAGTGCATTTGCAATATTTGATCCCACAATGTTATCTACCACAAAGCTCGTCTCGCCTGCTCCGAGTGCAAAGAGAGAGGAGAGAAGCTCCGGAAGTGATGTCCCAATCGCCACAATCGTCGCCCCTACAACAAGCGAGCTTATTCCTAAACGAATTCCAAGCTGTTCACTCTTCTCAGTAAAGATGTCCGCGGACTTCACGAGGAAGGCGATGCTCACAACAAGAACAATAATCCAAATAAGTATTTGCATAGTTGCGCTAGTATAGAGGAGAAATGTGTACCTTTCAAGACTTGACAAAAAAAATGGTATTGCTATTGTTAAGTAAACTTTAAAATTAAATAATATGAAAAAAATAATTTTTTTGCTCGTTACGCTCCTAATGGGGTGTGCGAGCCAACCCGTTGAGCCAAAAAAACCGGCTCCGGTTAAAAAATACTACGAGATCCCCGCAACACTGCGCGGGATATTGTATGGGGCTGGTCCTGTATCAGGCCCCATAACGGAACAGGAGCTCGAAGGAGCAACTGTTTCGTTTACGGGGGAGTTCGTTATTACTCCCCAAGGGCGGGTGGAAACCGTTTCTACCCACGACGAGAACGGCGCTATCGTGCGTCAAGTCGTCGTGGAAGGCGGAAACGCCATCCGCGTGCCTCGAGGGAAAGGCGGAGTTATTCACTCCGTTGAGTACCAAGGAGGCAGGCCCGCAAAAATCTGGGTAGAGATACCCGGTGAAAGCGGGCAGAGTGCGATTGTTCCCTTCGCACTCAATCGAGACGGCAGCTTTATGTTGCTGCTCGATAGGAACGGGTCCCAATTCATAAAGGGGCCCGCCGGGTACCAGTTTACGGACCCGGAGGGGAACAAGTTTTACCTGAAGGCACCGACACCGGTGCGTTTAGGTAAAATTTTCTTCGACTTGTCGTTGTTAGATCAACGGCAAGTCGAAGAGGGAGGGGTAACCCTCCCGCAGTAGATCGAAAAAAAAATAAAAAAATATTTTCCCGCCGAAAGGTGGGTTTTTTTGAAAGGCGGGGCGTGCGAATGCACGCCCCGCCTTTCAATCCAGCCCTAGTTTTCAGCAAAAATTGAAAAGTTGCGCAAAGACAATGCTCTGTGTACATTCTTTTACAACATGATTTTATTCTAAAAAACTAGGGCTGGTGTCATTCCTGGCTTGACCCGGAATCTAGAGTAAAATCACGATGTTTATTTACTTACACAACGTGGTGCCCTACTGGATTCCCGCCTTCGCGGGAATGACAGAGTGGTGGGTTAGAGATAACCCCTCACATAGTTTCTGTGTGAGGGGTTACTGGACCCCGCACCTGCCTGCCGGCAAACCAAGTGCGGGGTGACAAGAAAAATGCTCTGCATTTTTCTTGTAAAGCGGGGCGAGGACAGAGCCCTCGCCCCGCTGTCATTCCGGACTTGATCCGGAATCTAGAGAAATACCGCTCTAATTCTTATGTTTCTCTTCCAACCACTCTTTCTCAAGTTCTCGCGCTTCTTCCTCAGAGAACACCTTACGATAACGCGCTTTCTTTCCTTTTACACGCGCTTCGCAAGAAGCCCAGTCCTTATGTTGTTCCACAACACCATCTACAAGAGAGAGGTATGCATACGCTTTTCCTCTCTGTCTTCGCTTCCCCTCACCTAATTCTTTCCTCTCCTCAATATGAGGAATTTCTGCGATATTCTGAATTGAATAGTCTGAGAGCTTTCCACGGAAAAGCTGTGGGTTTTCTCCCTGTGCAAATTTCTGTGCAATCTCATCTGCTCGTTCATTTCCAGGAATTCCCACATGAGACGGGAGATGAATCCACTCTATCATCCCTTTCTTCATTTGAATAAATTGAGCAAGGAGTTCCCACTGACGACGATTTTTTACCTCTGTCCCTGTTTTCGTTTTCCACCCATTCTTTTCCCAATTAAACATCCATTTTGTTACCCCGTTGATAAGGTATTGGGAATCGGTGTGTATTGTTATAGAGTCAGCGGTATTGAGTGTATACGCGAGTGCCGCAACCGCAGCCTCAAGTTCCATCTCATTATTTGTCGTGTGTGGTTTTGAACCACCAAGTTCCACCACTTCCTCTGTAGAGGATGCGACAATTACTGCTCCCCACCCTCCGGGGCCAGGATTTCCAAGTGAAGATCCATCGGTGAAAATAATTATATTTTTCTGTGTTGGATTCATAACTATGAGTATATGGGTTTGTGGAAGATGGGCAATGAATTTTTATGTAGAGGTGTGAGAGGTTACTGGGGTGACACCACTTTTACCATTTAGTTCTGGTATGCAACTTAAAGTGAGTGCGCACTTACTTTCACTAATTATCTTACATAAAAGAGTAAAAGTGGTGTCACCGACAAAAAGGACGCAATGCGTCCTTTTTGTAAGCGGGCGAGTGCGTAGATTACGCACTCGCCCGCTTTACTATTCACATCTCCGCCCCTAAATATCTTCTTTCAATGCTTTCTTAATATCCTTTTCAAGTTGTTTCATTACCGCCTTTTCCTCTGCAAGCTTCTTTCTTGCTGCATCATACCCACGACCAAGTTTTACCTCTTCACTTATTTTTGATCCCTCAGGTGGAATGTAGGTGTAGGAAGCTCCTGATTTTTTGATAAATCCATACTTCTCTCCAAGTGCGAGAAGTTCTCCCGTCTTTGAAATTCCCTCACCATAGATGATATCAAACTCTGTGGTACGAAATGGAGGAGCAACTTTGTTCTTCGCAATCTTCACCTTCGTTCGTGCTCCTACTACCTCTTCACCTTTCTTAATCTGCGCCTTCCTACGAATATCAATACGAACCGAAGAATAGAACTTCAATGCTTTTCCTCCTGGGGTTGTTTCTGGGGATCCAAACATCACACCAATCTTCATACGAATCTGGTTAATGAAGATAACCGTCGTCTTTGACTTCGCAACAATCGCAGTGAGTTTCCTAAGTGCTTGTGACATAAGACGCGCCTGCTTCCCTACATGATGTGCACCCATATCTCCCTCAATCTCATCTTTTGGAGTAAGCGCTGCAACGGAATCCACAACCACCACATCAATGTTTCCAGATCGCACGAGTGAGTCCACGATTTCAAGTGCTTGCTCACCTGTATCTGGTTGAGAGACGAGGAGACGATCTACTTTCACTCCAATGTTTTTTGCGTACACAGGATCGAGTGCATGCTCCGCATCGATAAATGCACAGATTCCTCCTTTCTTCTGTGCTTCCGCAATGATGTGGAGAGTGAGTGTCGTCTTTCCAGATGATTCTGGTCCATAGATTTCAATAATTCTCCCACGTGGAATTCCTCCTACCCCAAGCGCTTCATCAAGACCAATTGATCCTGTAGGAACGATATCAACATCAACCTTTGGAGCATCTCCAAGCGAGATGATTGCCCCTTCCCCAAACTTTGTCTGGATAAGATCAATTGTCTCTTGTAATTGCTTTTCTAACTCTTCTTTTGGATTTTGTTTTGTATCACTCTTCTTTGCCATAAGTATGAGTAGTATACCATATCGTAAGGAAAATATACCTATAATTTGCTATACTCGTTTATATGAAAATGAATTTTGAAAAAAGTGAGTACAACCCAAAACCGAATGCGCTTAAAAGAGAACATCTAAAGAAAGAATTCTCTCCAATTATTGTGAGTGTTGGGTCACTAGATCAACACACTTCAAGTTATGAAATAATGTTCACGTTATTTCGACTTCTTAAATACGCTACTAACATCCAATACGGAGAAGGGGCGGAAAGTTTAGATAGAAAAGGCTTTAAACATGACGGAGAAAACACCTATATCATATCAACAATAGATGAGCAGGATAAAAAATCTGAAGGCTTTAAAACATGTACAGGGTGTATTGTTGTTGGAGTAGATAAAGATACCGGAAAAAATATCTCTTTCCTCTCACATCAAGATCCATTCCATTTTACTGAAAAAGGAAAATCAGCGTTTATGGAAGACTTCTCTGAATCTCTCTTAGAAATAAAAAATCGCTCAATTGAAGGGTCTATTGATGCAATTGTCGTTGGGGGAAATGCTTTAGATTTATCTTACAAAGGGAAAAACTATGAAGGTTATTACAAAGATTCAATAGAAATAATCTCTACCCTTGTTGAGAAAGAACTTGGATTTCTCCCAGTAGTAACCACAGAAGCAAAAAAGTATCCTGGTTCTGATACAATCCTCTTCGACACTGAACATAGAAGAGCTTACCTTCTTAGAAAGACAAAAATGGAGGATGATGATAATACCCCATACCTATTTAAGAAAGGATCGAAAGAGTAAAAAAGATACTATTTTATGCTATACTCACACATACTATGAAACAAAAGAGAATTCTACTAGCTTCACATTGGAAGATGAATGTAACGAGTGAAGATCAGGCAATTCGCCTCTTTAATTCAATTAAGAATGTCCTTCTTCGAAATACCACAACAGAGATGGTGGTATTTCCACCTCATATGTATCTCAATCAAGTTGCACGAGAGGTTGCCTACAAGCACTACACAGTAGGAGCACAGGATGCGTTCTATGAAGATGAGGGGAACTATACCGGAGAAACTTCTGCACTTATGGTAAAGAATGCAGGAGTGCAGTATGTGCTCCTTGGTCACCATGAACGAGCACACCTTGAAACAAGGGCAGATGTTGCGAAAAAGGTTATTGCAGTGCTTGAAAAAGGCCTTACCCCTATTATCTGCTTTGGGGAAAAAGAGCGTGGAAAAAATTGGAAGAAAGAGCTTGCAGAGCAGGTGAAAGAATCATTCAACCGTGTCTCTAAAAAAGAACCAGAACGATTTGTTATCGCATATGAACCTGCATGGGCAAGCTACGACGGAGAAGAGAAACATCCTGCAAAAGCAGAGCAGTATAACGAAGCAATGGAAATCATCCAAGCGGAGTTGAAACGACTCTTTAAATCAATGAAAGCGGTACAATCAATGCGTTTCCTCTATGGAGGTTCTCTTGATGATAAGAATATCGAGGAATATTTGCGAGAAACTGAGGTAGATGGATTTATCATCGGGCGCGCTGCACTCGATCCACGCATCCTTATGACAATGTTCCGCCTCATTGAGGAAGGAGTAGAACTTCGCGAGTTACGAAAGATAGAGGGAGAAATGTAGAAAGAGTTGGTGAAGAGAAAGGCGGGCGACGCATTTGCGTCGCCCGCCTTTTCAACTACTCACTTTCTCTCAGAAACCCACACGAAGAAAGGATACTCTCTCGTATGTCCAAACGAATCGACGAGACGTAACACAGCTGTGTCATATGGCGGATGAAAGAAGAGTTCCTCATCAATCGTGATACGACGAGAAGGACCTTTTCCTTCTACTTTAAGCGATAGTTCTCGTCCGTTTAGGAAGACAGATTTTGTTCGCTCAACTGTTGCTACAAGATGGTAAGAGGATTCTGTGATATTGAGAAATTGATGGTAGTTCCCTTCTTCAAGAGAGGGTCCTTCCAAGTAGGGGAGGTAGCGCGAGAATGCAAATGCGAGAAAGGTAAAAACGAATACGAACGCGATCCCCCACACAACTTTTTTTCCAAATGAGAACATACCTTACCAACTTAATTGAGTACCTCTTCCGGCTCCTCAACACTCTGCGCCGGTTTCTCATATACCTCTCGTGGTTTCGATCCGCGCGCAGGTCCAATCACCCCACGCTCCTCAAGGAGATCCATAATGCGCGCAGCACGAGAGTAGCCAATTGAAAGGCGCCTCTGGAGGTAAGAGGTAGATGCTTTCTGTGCACTCACCACAATCGCACGCGCTTCCTCGTAGAGGGGATCATCTCCCCCTTCCTCAGAAGGTTCAAATCCTCCTCCTTCCACTTCCTCGTCAGGAATGACAATCTCATCGTCAAGTGCGAAACGTGTATGCTTCTGTATGTAGGACACAACTGCTTTCACCTCATCTTCTGAAACGTAAGGGCATTGAATACGGATTGGATCATTCGACCCTTCCCCTTTGTAGAGCATATCTCCCTTCCCAAGGAGCTTCTCCGCTCCACGCGTATCGAGAATGGTTCGTGAATCAATCTGTGATGTCACACGAAGTGCAATCCTCGTTGGAATGTTCGCTTTGATGAGACCAGTAATCACATTTACCGAAGGGCGCTGTGTCGCGAGGATGAGGTGAATTCCCACCGCACGAGACATCTGTGCGAGGCGCACAATTGACGCTTCAAGCTCGCGTGGGTACGCACTCATAATGTCGGAGAGTTCATCCATAATGACTACAATGTAGGGCATCTTTTCAGGAAGCTCCGACGCGAGTGATTCTATCTCCTCTGCTTCCAAATCTTTGTATGTGGGAGCAACCACCGTTTTATGGTAGGAATCAATGTCGCGCACCGCGTAGGATTGGAGCACGTCGTAGCGACGCTCCATCTCTCGCACTGCCCACTTCAACGCGAGTACCGCTTTCTTTGGATCAGTAATCACAGGAGTGAGGAGGTGGGGAATTTTCTTGTACAAGGTGAGCTCTACTCGCTTCGGATCAATCATAATGAAACGGAGCATCTCGGGACCATTTCGATAGAGGAGCGAAACGATGAAGTTATGGATGGTGACTGACTTTCCTGACCCTGTCGCTCCCGCAATGAGCATATGGGGCATCTTTCCAATATTCGCAAAGTAGGATTCTCCTGACACCCCTTTTCCGAGTGCAACGAGAAGTGGGAGCGGCGACTCTTGAAACTGCGGTTCTGAGAGGAGTGTTCCGAGTCCGATTGATGCAGTTGCCTTATTCGGAACTTCAATTCCCACGAGCGAGCGGCCCGGAATTGGTGCCTCAATACGAATTGATTTTGCAGCAAGTGCGAGTGCAATTTCGTTTTGAAGGCTCGCAATACGCGAGAGACGAATTCCCTGTGCGGGTTTAATCGCGTAGCGTGTCACTGTTGGGCCAATAGAAATCTCATCCATTTCTACCGGAATCCCGAAGTTCATTAAGGTGCGTTGAATGAGGTTCGCGTTCGCCTTAATATCTCCAGTAGAGGGTTTCCCTGACGAAGTTCCAAGGAGAGAGAGGGGAGGAATTTTGTAGGAGGAAACAAAAGGAACACTCGTGTCGAACTCTTCTTCCTTTTCTGTTTTCTTAAGTTTTTTCTCTCCCCTCTTTGAAGTG
>JALVPH010000002.1 GCA_027031875.1 Candidatus Parcubacteria bacterium
CTTTTCTCATATTAAGACATCTCTTCGTGTTCACCGTGGGTTTTCACGAGAGAAGAAGAGAATACTAATTGGGGTTCTTTTGAGGGGGAAATAGTTGAAAAGAGACCCACATATTTACCATTATGCCATTTTTCACGTATTTGGCGAGAATATCATCCATCAACGTTGTATGGCTCATGTGATACGTTTCGCACTCTCTCGTCTCACACGTAATCTAAAAACTGAAGCGGGAAGACATGTATGAGATATCATACACACACTATCTGATGTGCATGATGAAAGAGCAATGCATACCTTCATTGAACGTTTTCAACAATGGAATGAAGTGTATGCAGATTTTCTCAAAGAGAAGTCTTACAATCCTCACACAGGGAAAAGATGGTATACCCACAAGAAGTTACGTTCTGTCCGATCTCACATAAAAAACAGTATTCCTCACCTCTTTCACTACCTTTCCGATAGCGATATTCCAAGAACGACAAATGATCTTGAAGGTGGTATCAATTCTCCTCTCTCTCTGAACTCTTAAGGAGACATCGTGGAATACGAAAACGCTTCAAAAGATTGCTTGTGAGTTTGTATCTTTTAGAGCGTAGGAAGTGATGAAGTATCAACACGAAAGTTTACTTAAACTTAACCCGAAAATCCTCTTTCAATTCTCTATATAAATCCACAGAGAGAAAATTGCCATAAGCATTCGCTTTTGGCTCATTTTTTCTGTGACCCTACGGGGACTCGAACCCCGGTTACCGCCGTGAGAGGGCGGCGTCCTAACCGCTAGACGATAGGGCCATACTCTCCCCTCTTTGTTATTAAGGGAAGCGTGTGTCGAGGGCGGGGATCGAACCCGCGACCTTGGGTTTATGAGTCCCACGCTCTAACCATCTGAGCTACCCCGACAACAAGAGCTATATTAGCATAAAGATGATAATTGAAAATAGAAAAACTACAACTTTCGTTGTAGTTTTTCTCTCTTGTTGCGGAGGTCCGATTCGAACGGACGTCTCCAGGTTATGAGCCTGGTGAGATACCATTACTCCACTCCGCTACTGAGGAATATACTCCTCTATAAAGAAAAGTCAAGGGTTTCCCTTTCCTCTCTTTGTGCTTGGGGGCAGACTCGAACTGCCGACACCTGGTTCTTCAGACCAGTGCTCTAACCACCTGAGCTACCCAAGCATGCGCAGGCGCATTATACACTATTCTGATTTTAATTCAAACAGTTTTTTGAGAAGTTTTACGTCTTGAAACATATGTGCAGGTTTCTCTACTACATCAGATGTCTTTTCAAACGTCTCCTTCACTGAATGGTAAGTTTCCATTGCTTTCTTTGCATATGGTCTTGCGGCGTATACTGCTCCTGCGGTGATAGTGATGATAATCAACCAATAGATAAGTTTGGAAACAAACATACGTCGCATATAGCGACGAATCGCATCAATATCCTCTCTATTCGCTTTCACCATCTCGAGAATTTCATCTAGCTTCTCCGTATCTGATAACCCTTCTCTCTGTATCTGTTTTATTTTATCCTTTTTGTCATTCATATACCTATCTATGTGCCCCCACCAGGATTCGAACCTGAATTTGCTCCTTAGGAGGGAGCCGTTCTATCCGCTTGAACTATGGGGGCAAGAGGAAATGTTCATCCTACTCCTGTTGAACTATCCTACTGAAAAATAACATTGCCTCAAGTTTTTCTCTTAATTGAATCGTTTCATAATACTCCTCTCCACCTCTTCTCGCGGTTTTCCATATTTGTAGAAAGATATCTGTTTTATCTTTTCTGCAATTTCCTCTGGATACTGTTTTGCAAAGAAATCGAGTGGAAGTGTAGAGATATTAAATGGTTTCAACGGCTTTCCATGTCCAATAAGTTGGAGGTATGCGTTTCTGTTCGGAATGTTCATAATATCGTCCGCATTAAAGATAGGGAGGAACTTCTTTTCCACGTATTGCGCATCCTCAAAAGAGATACGGAATGTTGCCATCGAACCAACGTTACCAAACACCGCATCTTTAATGTTTTCATCGAGCTGTGCGATAAATTGGTGCGCAATATTAAGACTCAACTTATACTTTCGTGCCTCAGAGAGAATTTGAGAGATAGAGTCGGTAGACACGTTCTGAAACTCATCGATGTAGAGGTAGAAAGGAGCGAGCTCCTTCACCCCAAGAGCATCCACACGAGAGAGCGCAGCCATTAAAATCTTTCCCACGAGAATGAGACCGATGAGGTTTGCGTTAATTTCTCCGAGTCGACCTTTTGAGAGGTTCACAAGGAGAATCTTGCGCGTATCCATAATCTCTCTGAAGTTGAAGGAAGATTTCTGTTGCGCGATCACAGGGCGCATAATTTCATTCGATACGAAGACGTCAAATTTCGAAGTAATGTAGGGGACGAAGTTTTCAAGCCCTTGTTCACCCGTCGTCTTCTCTGCATTTGCCCAAAACTGCGCAATCACAGGATTCTTACAGTAACGAAGTTTCATATCACGAAACGCTTTATCTGACATCACACGAATAATTTCCAACAATGTGTTTCCTGACTCTGGGTGTTCCATCACGAGCCCCGCAGCATTTCGGAAGTACTGTTCGAACATTGGTCCTCCCGTTGCTTTCATGTCAAAGAGCTTATTAAAGATGGAGAGAAGCTCATTTATTACGAAGGACTTCTGTTCTGGGTATCGCTTATCATAATCAAGCATGTTAAGTCCAAACGGACGCTCAGTGTAGGCAGGGTCAAAGTAGATGACGTCGTCAATACGCTCCGGTGGAATGTAGCGGATAATATCCTGAATGTCAGATCCGTGCGGGTCAATGAAACATACCCCATCACCATTTAAGATATCCTGCACGATCATTGTTTTTAAGAGGTGTGTCTTACCGGTACCCGTCTGTCCGATCACGTAGAAGTGACGAAGGCGATCCTCAGGAGCGAAGTGTACGTAACGCTTTCGGTGACGGAATTCATTGAGCCCAAGAATAATTCCCTCTGTCGGCGTCTCAGGAGGAGCAGGGGCAATTTTCATCCTGTGCTCTTTCAGCTGCGCAGATTTTGAAATGCCAATTGGGAAGTGAAAGATTGTTGCAAGCTCTTTGAGGTTAAGTCGCACGATATCGTCCTCTATGAAATTGCGAAAAATATAATCGTAGAGAATCTCTTCAAGTTGATGATGTTTCTCAACACGACGAAAAGTAAACCTCCCTCCCTTCGTGTTGTTAAACTGATTGAATGCGGATTCAATTCCAAGAAGAATTTCATCCGCTCTCATCTTTGATTTTGCAGCACTCACAATACGTATATTCGTCTGTACAATCGTCGAAGCAAGTTTCGAAGTAACTGATTGAATCGCATCATCATCGGTCTTATGTTCTTCTTTCTTCTCTTCTTCACTTTTCTCTACGAAGAATTCCTTAAACCCTTTTGCAAGGTCTTTTACCACAGAAACATCCCCTATTGCCTCTTCAAGCTTCTTTCCTTCCTTGAGACGATCGAGGACTTTTCCGTATTCTTTAATGTACCTATCCCCAACAGGTTTTACTACGATTTGAATTGCCGCCCCCTCCCCATCATCGTTCACCTTCGAAAATGCATTGATAATCATCTTCATTGGGTCGTGAGAAAGTTCCTCATAAGTATTTATTTGCAATACATCACTCGGTTCAATTTCCGCGTAAGAAGCACTCGCAATTCCCTCATAGGGAAAAATGTTGTAATCGTCATAGATTTCTGTAATACGTACATCCTCAAAGAGTGAGAGAATGTGTTTTTCAAAGAGGTTCGCACGGTGTGCGGGAACGGCAACATAGAGGAACATCTCTGCTTCTCCCTCCGGTTTCGCCATCTCGAGCGAATAGTAATTTCCTCGCTCGTCTTTATCAATACGATGATCAGAAATTGCCTGCATTCCCGCCATAAACTGCTCCATAAGTGTCGCGATGTTCTTATAATCCTGCTCTACCTCCTCTTTCGGGAGAGGCAGTACTATCTCAAAGAGGCGCATCTCGAGTGTTTTTTCTAAATCAGATTTTGGTTTTAACCCAGGAACCTCATATCCAGACAGGAGGTACTGCACGATAAAACGATGGAAATCATCCTCTATATGAGGATTATCCATATTGAGCACAAGTTCAATCGCATTACGGATACCACGTTCAAGCATAAAACTGTAAATCTCTTCAATGATGTGGTCGTGTTCTTCCGGTTTGAGATTGAGCACGATTCCCTCTGCCTCCTCCGGAGTAACTGCTTTTTCAGGAACGACAACTTTTTCAAGTGGAAGCTCTTTATACTCTCTGATAACTTCGTGGGCAAGTTGCTCTCGCTCCTGAGAATTTTCTGGGTTATGAATTCTCTCTTTTTCGGCGAGTTCCTTCCGCAAATACTGTATCTCCTCTTCCACAGAAGCAAACTGGCGCCCCGCTGAGTGAAACTCATGTTTTCCTGGTCCTTGTTGATTAGATGACATAATGACATTTTAACACAAAAGAAAAAACAGTACGACTTCTACGCACTGCTTTTTCGTTACTTACTTGCGTGATGCGATAATTTCCTCAGCAACATTTTGAGGAACTACATCGTAGCGAAGAAACTCCATTGTGAAGTTCCCACGTCCGGAGGTCATCGAACGGAGTGTTCCAATGTAACCAAACATTTCAGAGAGAGGAACAACTGCTTTAATCGCTTGAACGAATCCTCTATCCTCAACCCCCTCAACAATTCCTCGCCGTGAGGAGAGGTCTCCTGTCACATCTCCGATGTACTCTTCCGGAACGACCACCTCAACCTTCATCATTGGTTCAAGGAGAACTGGATTCGCGTTCTTCGCTGCTTCCTGGAAGGCACGGGAAGATGCAATCTTGAAGGCAACCTCTGAGGAGTCCACCTCGTGGTAACTTCCATCAAAGAGATCAACAGAAATATTCGTCATTGGGTAGCCAGCGAGAACTCCACGCTGCATCGCTTCCTTGAATCCTTTCTTACATGCAGGAATGTATTCCTGAGGAATTACTCCTCCTTTAATGTTGTTGATAAACTCAAACCCTTCCTCTCGTTCTACGTTCTTTGGAAGTTCTGCGTCTTCAGGAAGCTCTTCCATTGGCTTCACCTTAATCTTCACGTGACCGTACTGTCCACGTCCTCCTGTCTGCTTGATATACTTCTCCTCCGCTTCTGCGGTTCCGAGGATAGTCTCACGATACGCAACCTGTGGTTTTCCTACGTTCGCTTCTACTCCAAACTCTCGCTTCATTCGATCTACGATAATGTCGAGGTGAAGCTCTCCCATTCCGGAAATCACGGTATCGAGCGTCTCCGGATCTGTGGAAACCTTAAAGGTTGGATCCTCCGATGCGAGACGAGAGAGTGCAATTCCCATCTTCTCTTGGTCGGCCTTCGTCTTTGGCTCAATTTTGAGTGATACTACCGGCTCTGGGAAAGTAATCTCATCGAGCACGATAGGAGCATCAGGGTCACAGAGTGTATCGGACGTTTTAATATCCTTTAACCCTACCGCTGCTGCAATTTCTCCCGCAAACACCTCTGCTACCTCCTCACGTTCGTTCGCATGCATACGAAGGATGCGTCCAATACGCTCCTTCTTTCCAGATCGCGTGTTGAGTACGTAGGAACCTGCTTTGAGCGTTCCAGAGTAAACGCGGAAGAAGGTAATCTGTCCCACAAATGGGTCAATTGCAAGCTTGAATGCAAGTGCTGCAAACGGCTCATCATCTGACGCGTGACGCACCACCTCTTCTCCTGTACGTGGGTCAACTCCTTTCACAGGTGGAATATCAACTGGTGAAGGCATGTAGTCAACAACTGCGTCAAGCATGAGCTGTACTCCGATGTTCTTAAACGCGGACCCTCCAAGTACAGGAACACACTTGTTCGCAATTGTTTGCTTTCTGAGTTCCTTCTTGAGCTCATCAATACCGAGCTCTTCTCCTGCAAAGTAGCGATTCATCATCTCCTCATTGTCTTCAATAATCT
The DNA here is from genome assembly GCA_027031875.1 of Candidatus Parcubacteria bacterium. Lineage (GTDB taxonomy): Bacteria > Patescibacteriota > Minisyncoccia > Phycocordibacterales > UBA1006 > UBA1006. Next base: position 5,996 of record JALVPH010000002.1, read on the forward strand.
TCTCGACGAGCTCATTTCGCTTCTCCTCCGCTTTCGCACGATACTCCTCAGGAATTTCCTCAATCACAATCTCATTTCCCATGTCTCCCTTGAAGTAGTATGCCTTCATAGAGAAGAGATCGATGAGCCCATGAAAATCAGATTCTGAACCGATAGGGAGTTGAACCATTACCGCATCCTTCGTGAGGCGATCGAGAATAGATTGGAACGCACGATCAAAATCGGCCCCAACCTTATCGAGCTTATTGATGAAACACATTCGTGGAACGCCATACTTATCTGCCTGACGCCATACCGTTTCAGACTGTGGTTCCACTCCTGCGTTTCCGTCGAAGACGACAACTGCTCCGTCAAGCACTTTAAGTGAACGCTCTACCTCAGCGGTAAAGTCCACGTGTCCAGGGGTATCGATAATGTTGAATCGATACTCACTCCCCTTTCCTTTGTTATCCTTGTAGGAAGGAGTCCAGAAACAGGTTGTTGCGGCGGAGGTAATGGTAATTCCGCGCTCCTGCTCCTGCTCCATCCAGTCCATCGTCGCTGCTCCTTCGTGCACTTCTCCAATCTTGTGTGAGCGTCCAGTGTAGTAGAGAATACGCTCTGTAGTCGTCGTCTTTCCCGCGTCAACGTGAGCAACGATTCCAAAATTTCTTACTTTTTCAAGTGGATATTTTCTTGCTTCCATAGTAGTTATAGTTAGGTATAAGTAGGTAAATAATTAGTATTCTCTCATTGCAATCTGTGCATCCATTCGTTTCATAAGATCGAGCACAACTGCAACGACGATAAGGACACTCGTTCCCCCAATCGCAATCGCCTGATTTCCGGTTGCAGAGAGGAGAATCATTGGGAGAACTGCAATGAGTCCAAGGAATATTCCTCCCACAAATGTGATACGTGTTGCAATACGCGCGAGGTACTCAATCGTCGCGTTCCCCGGTCGAATACCTGGGATGAATGCTCCGGACTTCGCGAGGTTCTCTGCTACCGCCTCTGGGTCAAAGGTGATTGCCGTGTAGAAGTAGGTAAACACGAACACGAGAATGAAGTAAATGAGCGGATACCAGAATCGATCAGTAAGCACCACGTTGAGGAAGTGCGCAATGTTCGCGAGGATTGGTGTCGTCGAATTGATAAAATAATCCGCAATCATCTTTGGAAAGAGGAGAATGGAGAGTGCAAAGATGATTGGCATCACTCCCGCCTGATTTACCTTCATTGGAATGTAGGTATCTGCAGCTGCATAAGTCTGCATTCCACGACCATGCTTCGCGTACGCAATAGGAATCCTCCTCTCCGCTTCATTTACGTACACAACTGAAATGATAATGACGAGAACGATAACTCCGTAGAGAATGTAATTGAGGAGTTCTGACGGGGTGTATGCAATTGCAAGCTGTGAAATTGCAGAAGGAAGTCGTGATACGATTCCTGCGAAGATGAGGAGTGATACTCCGTTTCCTACCCCAAATTCAGTAATGAGCTCTCCAATCCACATCGTGAGGATTGCTCCTGCTGAGAGAACGAGTACGCGAGTGAGAAGCTCCATTGTGCTCGTACTCACCAAAACCCCTTGCTTTGAGAGGAGCATAAGAATTCCAAATGCCTGAATGAAAGCAACTGGAACAGTGAGAAGTCTCGAGTAGAAGTTAAACTTCCTCCTCCCGATTGATCCCTCTTCGTGAAAGAGCTTTTTAAGCTTCGGAGATACCGTCGTCATTAATTGCATGATGATTGATGAAGTAATGTAAGGA
>JALVPH010000003.1 GCA_027031875.1 Candidatus Parcubacteria bacterium
TGTTTTTTCTTTCAATAAAACTCTCACAACAAAAATGAACTGACACTTTCACGATCGTGAAAGTGTCAGTTCATTTTTTTTCATTTCTATTTTCTCCTCACTTTTCCTAAACTCTCATACACAAGTCTTTTTATCTCCAGAGAAGAGATAATTGTATTGAGCTTGAATATAGGGATATTGAGTTCTCGTGCGAGTGCGCTTTTCGACATTGCCTCAGTTTCAAGGAGGTGTAGTACTCGCTCCTCATCAGGGGAGAGGGGGATACTTTCTTGTACCTGCTTTTCTTGTGTGAGATTAAAGTGTTCTAAAATATTCTCTGCTTTTGTGAGAGGAATCGCCCCCTCGCGAATGAGTTCGTTACACCCCTCCGAGCTTGGGCTAAAAATTGAGCCAGGAACCGCAAAGACATCACGATTGTATTCTGTTGCGAGTCGTGCAGTGATGCGTGTTCCTGATTTGTTTTCCGCTTCAACTACCACAACCGCATGTGCGAGACCAGCCATAATACGATTTCGTTTTGGGAATGTCCACGGAGCTGCTTTCTGTTTTGCTTCAAATTCTGATATGAGACACCCTCCCGCAGTGAGAATTTCTCTCGCGAGATTTCTATGTGAGGAAGGGTAGAGTACCGACTCATCGAGTCCTGAACCGGGAACTGCAATCGTGATGAGATTATTCGCAATTGCTGCTTTGTGGGAGATTGAATCAATTCCAAATGCGAGACCAGAAACGATAACGAATGGGTATCCTTTCAACCCAGAAATGATTCTTTCTACAACAGACTTTCCGTATGGAGTGAACTTTCGTGACCCGATAAAGGTAAGAAAAATGTGCGTCTCCTCGTTAGGAAAATTTCCACGAATAGAGAGTTCTTTTGAGGTATCAGGAATCTCTCTAAGGAGCTGTGGGAGTGAAAGTGTATGGATTGGGTACTCGCTCATATACTCTCCTATACTAGCACAATTTCCGTTTGGTAATGCTTGCAGTGAAGCAAAAATAGCATTACACTTTACGCGATGAGTATAATACAAAAAATACACGCACGAGAGATACTTGATTCTCGTGGAAATCCTACGATTGAATTAGAAATGGTATTAGCTAATGGAATGAAGGCATGGTCTTCTGTTCCTTCTGGTGCAAGTACAGGAATTCACGAGGCACACGAGTTACGCGATGGGGAAGATCGTATGAATGGAAAAGGGGTTCGTAAGGCGATACAAAATATTCACGACATTATCGCACCGGCGATTATCGGAATGGACGTGCAAAAACAAGCAGAGATTGATCAAAAAATGATTGAGCTTGATGGAACAGAGAATAAATCACAACTTGGAGCAAATGCAATTCTCGCAGTGTCGCTTGTGATTGCGCGTCTTGGGGTAATGGTTCAAGGAAAGAAACTCTATCAATACATTGCAGAACTCTCTGGACAACAAGCAAAAATGACACGGCCTTTCTTTAATATCATTAATGGAGGAAAGCACGCGGGAAATGAACTCGCGTTTCAGGAGTTTATGATTTCTCCAAACCTCGGTTCTTTCTCGAAAAATTATTTTGCTGCTGCGGAAGTGTATGTACAACTTAAAAAAGATTTGAAGGAAACGTTTGGCGGAGTAGCAACGCTTCTTGGTGACGAGGGAGGGTTTGCTCCCGACCATCTCAACGATGTTGAAGCAACACTTGACCTCCTTATGGAAGCAATTCGTAAGGCCGGATATGAGGGACAGGTTGATATTGCGCTTGATGTTGCTGCCTCTGAGTTTTACCAAGACGGAATGTATAATTTTGGGTTCAAGAGTGGAAAAGACGATATGAAAACATCTGGCGAAATGATCGCGCTCTATGAGACGATTGTAGAAAAGTATCCCATCATCTCTATTGAAGACCCATTTAATCAAGATGACTTTGAATCGTTTGCACAACTTCGCAATACTATGGAGCAGAAAGGAGTACAGATTGTAGGTGATGATCTTACGGTTACCAATACAAAACGCATACAACAAGCAATAGAACAAAAATCGTGTAACGCACTTCTTCTTAAAATTAATCAAATTGGAACGGTAAGTGAAGCAATTGAAGCCTTCAAGCTTGCAAAATCAGACGGGTGGAAGGTGATGGTTTCCCATCGGTCGGGAGAGACGACAGATGACTTTATCGCTGACTTTGCGGTTGGAACTGGATCTGAACAGGTGAAATTTGGAGCGCCGGCGAGAGGCGAACGTGTTGTGAAGTATAACCGCCTCCTTGCAATTGAAGAAATACTGTAATTTTTTCCTTGGTCTTTTGGAAAATATGCTATACTTGTAGCGCATCAAGACAGTATAGAGTGTATGCTGAGAGAAAAAGGAAAGGGAAAAAGAGTATTGAGAAAGTATCGCTCCCACATTATAAGTGGTGTTTTTCTCGTGCTTGCAGTTCTCGCATTCCTTTTCTTTTATGGTGCGTACGTGTATTATATGAAATTGAACTA
>JALVPH010000004.1:0-266 GCA_027031875.1 Candidatus Parcubacteria bacterium
TCAATCCTCCTCAAAGAGAACTACCTTAAGGAAGAACAAGCACTCTTCCCTCTCGATTCGTTTTCTTTCCCTATGCTCGCGCTCCTTATTTCGGGAGGACATACACAACTCGTTCTCGTCAAGGGATGGAATAACTACTCCCTTATCGGAGAAACGCTTGATGATGCGGTGGGAGAAGCGTTTGATAAGGTTGCACGTATGCTTGGGATGGAGTATCCTGGCGGACCTAAAATTTCCGCGCGTGCGAAAGAGGGGCGAGTGAATGA
>JALVPH010000004.1:276-833 GCA_027031875.1 Candidatus Parcubacteria bacterium
GATTGAAGCTTTTTCTGCGCGAGGGCTTATCATTGCAGGAGGAGTTTCTGCAAACGAGCGAATCGTGAGTGCGTTTCAGGAGCTCACTCAGGAGGAAGGAATTGAACTTTTCACCCCACAACGATTCCTCTGTGGTGATAACGCGCTCATGATTGCGACAAGTGCTTTCCTTAAAATTCGTGACGGAGAGAGTGGACTTCCTGCAGGTTCTCAGGTGGAAGTAGACGCACACGCAGGATTTCCACCTCTCTCACTTCCTCGTTCGTAGCGGAGAGAAGTGGATTTCAATCGCGAGTGATTCAAGGAGTTGTTTTACCGACGCTCCGCGCACATCGAGATACTCTTTCGTTTTGAGAATGCTTGAGAGGAGTGGGGAGAATTCCGCTTCTCTCTTTTTATTGTGTTCCTCAGCGAGCTTCTGTTCAAGGAGCGTGAGAAAGTGACGCGCACGCGATTTGAGGCGTCGTTCGTCTTCCGTTTTCTTCTTCTCTTCAGCGATAAATGTTTGAATGAGTGAAAACTTCTCTTGGAGCGGAAGCTGGATGAATGATGGGATA
>JALVPH010000004.1:843-7544 GCA_027031875.1 Candidatus Parcubacteria bacterium
GTGTATGAGAAGACGTGAGCGAACAGTTAAGAGGAGTTCTTTCCCTTGCGGGTAGATAAAAATAACACGCGTCGGTTCTCGTAGCTCCTCGATTTCCTTGAGGAGTGCGTTTTGACTTTCTACACCTATATCTTGAAATGCAACGAGGATAAATCTTCTGCTATCCCTCTCCCCCAGGCGTTCACGAAAGAATACTTTCGCATCTTCTAGGTCCTGAATGCCGAGATACTCATAGTAGCGCGCAAAAAGCACCTCATTCGGGAAGAGGTCTTGTATCGTAGTGAGGAGGTGTTCCGGAGAGTGCGTCTCTATTGCAATCGCTTGATGGGTTTCGTTCAGAATGTTTTTTAATTTGTCGTGAACAGGCTCCATAAAAAGTTACTACTTTGTGATGATTGCCTTTTTGTAAGTATCAATGTGTTCGAGTGCGATTCCCGTCCCTCGTGCAACACAGAGGAGAGGGTCATCGACGAGGTGTGCCTCAACTCCTGTTCGCCTCTTGATGAGCTCCGGGAGGTTTCGTAGTTGAGAAGTTCCACCGGTGAGTACAATTCCGTTGTCGATGATATCAGATGCGAGCTCTGGCGGAACTTTTGCGAGCACATCTTTCATCGCGCGTATCATACGCTTGAGATCCCCGTCGATTGCTTTCGTTACCTCATTCGTGCTTATCTTCACGGAGCGTGGAAGACCAGTTACATAATCTCGCCCCTTCACAATAACCTGGAGTTCATCTTCGAGAGAAATTGCAGAACCGATTTTAATTTTAATCTTCTCAGCAGTGCGTTCTCCAATTGCGAGGTTGTGCTGTTTCTTCATCCACTCAATGATAGATTGATTGAGTTTCTGTCCTGCAACTTTTACAGAATTTGAAGCAACAATTCCTCCGAGTGAGATAACTGCAACATCAATCGTTCCTCCTCCAATATCCACAATCATGTAACCGTTCGGTTCTTGGATAGAGATTCCTGATCCAATCGCTGCGAGAATTGGCTCTTTCACAACATAGGCGTTTTTTGCTCCCGCACGAAGTGCTGCTTCAATTACCGCGCGTCGTTCTGTGGAACTTATTCCTGCAGGGACGGAGAGGAGTACATCAGGCTTTATGAAAGAGAGTTTTCCAAGCGCGCGCTTGAAGTAGTAGTTGAGCATCTTTTCTGCTACTCGATAATCTGCGATTACTCCATCTTTCATTGGGTAGAAAGCACGAATATCATCGTGTGTTCGTCCAATCATCCTCTTTGCTTCTATTCCGAATGCGAGGATGCTGTTATCTGCAACAGATACCGCAACCACAGAGGGTTCGTTGAGGATAACCCCTTTTCCTGGGAGGTACACGAGAATGTTTGTCGTCCCAAGATCAATTCCAATTTTTTTTGAGAGAAGTGCCATATACTCTGCCTAGTATAGAGAATTGAGTGGGCGTTGCAAGCGGAGAGTGTGGTTTGAGGAGGTGGGTGACGTTATGAGAGGAAGGGGCGGGTGCGTAAAACTTACGCACCCGCCCCTTCCCTTCTTCTGTGCTATACTGAGCATTAGTTATGTACCTCATCGAAGTGATTCCACTCTCACGAAAACTTCCACAAGAAACGCTAAGCTACCTTTCGAGGAAGCCTTTTGCACGTGGAGATGTCGTGTGTGCACCACTTCAAACGCAGACAATTGACGTGCTCGTTGTTCAATCCTCCGACATTCGCGAGAGAAAACAAGAGCTCAAATCACTCTCCTCTCGCCTTCGTTTTCTCTGTGAAGATACAAAAAAAGAAAATCCATTTTCTCCCGCATACCTCAAAGCAGTATTTTCCTATACTGATCTCACTGGTATCCCTACGGGAGATATCATACGTGTGAGTAGTCCAAAGAAGATGTGGAAAGTGAGAGAAGAGACAATCGAAACATCTCACCCATCTTCCTCCTCTCCTTCCCTCCTCCAAGCACCTTACCGTGAGCGTGTGGATACACTTGCTAAATACGCGAAGAAGAAACAGAGTGAGCACATTTCGGTTCATATCATCATCCCTGAGAGAGAACAACGAGTGTTGTTTACAAGTCACCTACAGGAAAGATTAGGAAAGGATACAGTCTTTCTCCTTGATGGAAAAATGAGTGAAGCGAAACGAGAAAAAATACTTGAACACATCAGACGCAACCCATCCGTTCTCATCACAAGTATCCCCTTTCTCGATGTTCCCCTTGTACACAAGGGCGCACTCGTCATCGAACAGTTTCATTCTGATATGTACCTCGCAACGCGCCTACCTTTCCTCAACTTGCGAAAGCTCATCATCACCTATGCGCGTGAGGCTGGTATCGAGCTCATCCTCTCTGATGTAGTCTTCGATTGGAGGGTGAAGAGGAGTGTTGGCGATACAGAACTCCCCCCCCTTCGAAAGATACCACTCTTTTCGAACACCTCACTTACCTTCATCCCCTACCGTGAGGAACGCACAGAGAAGCTCTCAGACGAAGAGCGTATTGAGGAAATCTTACGGAAAATGCGTGAGGATTCTTTCCTCTTCAATCAACGTTTTGAAGAGCAGCTCACAACATCGGTTGAGAAGGGAGAGCGAGTATTTCTCTTTGCTCAAAAGAAACATTTTTCCTCACAACTCGTCTGTCTCGACTGCGGAAACGTTATTGGGGGTAGTTCACACCGTCTCGTACGTGAAGGAGAGAAAATTCGCTTTCTCAACCGAGAAACCGGCGAACGAGAAGACGCACCTGATTTTTGCCCTGTATGTTCCTCGTGGAAATTGAAACCGCTCGGTGTAGGAAGCGAACGACTTAAAGAAGCACTTGAGAAACGCTTTCCAAAGAGAGAAGTTATTCTTATCGATGCGGAGCATGGAAGTCCGAGAGTGTGGAGGAAGCAAGTGTCTCAACTTGCAGAGAAAGAGAACTACATTCTCATAGGAACAAAGCAGGTACTCCCCTACCTCTCTCTACTCAACGTCGATACACTCTTCATTCCAAGTCTTGATATTCACTTCTTTCTCCATCACCCAGAGCAGGAGGAGCGTTACCTCTATGACCTCGCAACACTTGCACAGCACGCGAAGAAAACAGTCCTTCAAACTCGTCTTTTCTATAGGAAACACAGAGAGAACGAAGGCACAGAGAGAACAGATACTCCATTTCAGCGGATACTGAGTGAGAGGATAGAGAAGCTACTCCAAGAGAGAGAAAGACGAATTGCAGAAAGGTTTTCCGCTGAGAAGAGAAAGACAGAGGTGTTTACCCAATCGCTCCCGCTCTGGAACCTCCTCTCTGGAGTGATTTTTCAACGAGAGTATCTCTCGCTCCTCGAAAAGGTAAGGGGGCAGTATCCTCTCCCAATTGCTATTCTCTCTTTTCGAGAAACTATTTCACAGCAGGCGCTTAGTGCTTACCAGGGTGAAATCTTCTCCCTCCTCTCTGTGAGAGGGAAAAAGGTAGTTATATTCGTGAGGAGGAAGGAAGGTTGGGAGAGTGCGTTTCCTTCACTTGTAGCATCTCTCATACGACAGTACTCCCTGTTACAACTTTCTTTCCTGTAAGTTTTTGATAAGATGGCGAGTATGAAAAATATATCGGAATTAGAAAAAATGATGCAGATGTGTAAGGAAGGTGCGCATGAAGATATCATCAAGACACGTCTCTGCGTCGTGCAAAAAGAACTCGAAGAGGGATTTAAACTTGTAAATAAGTATGAGAAGTCAGTAACGATATTTGGATCAGCCCGTTTTCCAGAGGAGCATCCTTACTCTCTCAAAGCGACGGAACTTGCAAAACGACTCGCGGAACACGGATACGCAATCGTAACCGGTGGAGGCCATGGAATTATGGGAGCAGCTCACAAGGGTGCATACCTTGCAGGAGGGGCATCAGTAGGGATGAATATTGAGTTACCTCATGAACAGACGATGAACGAGTACATAAGCGACTACCTTGAGTTCCACCACTTCTTCACACGAAAAGTAGTGATGGCATATTCCGCAGAAGCCTACATCTACTTCCCTGGTGGTTTTGGAACGATGGATGAATTCTTTGAAATCCTCACGCTCAAACAAACGCGAAAAATTCCAAATGTTCCAATATATCTCTTTGGAGCTGAGTACTGGACAAGACTTGAGCTCTTCTTTCGAGAGGTGCTTCTCAAGTTTGAGACAATTTCTCCAGAAGACCTTACCCTCTACACTATTACCGATGACATCGATGAGGTGGTGCAAGGGGTTCTCAACTCCCCACTTCGTCGAGAACGATAGACGAACAGCTTCTCATCGAGCTGTTTTTTGCTATACTACGACGGTAACTACTTATCCGTATTATTTGTAACACATATTACTATGCCAAAAGTAAATCCAAAGATTGAGACATTCGCACGCATCAAGGTTATCGGAGTTGGTGGCTCTGGAGCAAATGCAATTAACCATATGATTGACTCCAAAATTAATGGGGTGGAATTCATCGCGATTAACACTGATACACAAGATCTACACCACTCACGTGCAGATAAAAAAATCCATATTGGAAAAAACCTCACGAAAGGTCTCGGATCTGGAATGAATCCAGAAATCGGCCGCGCATCTGCTGAGGAAACGAAAGCAGAAATTCAAGAGGCAATTAAGGGCGCTGATATGGTGTTCATTGCCGCAGGAATGGGAGGAGGAACCGGAACAGGTGCTTCCCCAGTTATCGCGCGCATCGCGAAAGAGGAAGGAATACTCACGCTTGGCGTCGTAACAAAACCATTCAGTTTTGAAGGCGCACAGAGAAGGAAGATCGCAGAGCGAGGAATTGAAGAGCTTGAGAAAGAAGTAGATGCACTCGTTACCATTCCAAACGATCGACTTCTTGGAGTTGCAGGGGAAGATATGTCATTTAAGCAAGCGTTTGCGGTTGCTGATGATGTGCTCAAACAAGCAGTACAAGGAATCTCCGAACTCATTACAACTCCTGGAATTATCAATATCGATTACGCAGATATTGAAACCACATTGAAAGATGCAGGATCTGCATTTATGGGAATTGGAATTAAATCAGGAGAGAATCGTGCAAAAGAAGCAGCGCTCGAAGCAATCAACTCCCCTCTTCTCGATGTGGAGATTGATGGCGCAAAGCGTGTCCTCTTCGCTATCTCTGCGGGGGATGATCTCACAATGAATGAGGTAAATGAAATCGCACAGACAATTACCGAATCTATCGACGATGACGCACGCGTTATCTTTGGAACAATCCATGATCCTTCACTTAAAAAAGGTGAAGTGAAAGTAACTGTTATTGCTACTGGTTTTGAAGGAAAACCTTCCACAAAGAAGTTTGGAACGATGTTCGGGACGCAAGCTCACATCGAGCGTCCAGGTTTAGAGAAAGAGATTCCACAAAAGAGTGAAGGTAAGAAAAAGGAAAATATCGATGAAGGAGACGAAGATATCGAAATCATCGATGATGCTGATGACTCTGATACAGACTGGGCATCCATCCCTGCCTTTCTTAGGAGGAAGAAATAGGGTGAAAAGAGCGGGTTTCTACCCACTCTTTTTATTCTCACACCTCACCAAGAGTAAATTGTCATCATGCCCCATAAGCGATACTACATATTTTGCTAACCTGACAACCTTCTCGGCACTGAGATTTGTTTCTACATAAATATCCGTTCCATTTATTCTTTGCGGAGATCTTAAATCGTATTTATTTTTTGAAAAATAAGGTTTCTTTCTCCCTCTCAACTCAAGAACCTTATTAAATTCATCACCTTCATGCTTGGAAAGCATGAAGGTGATAACTGAAAGTAAAACCTCCTTCCATGTAGAAACACTTTGTTTCTTATCTTCAAAAATGACAATTGTGGGAGTCTTTCCTTTAACCTCATTATCACAAGGAAAATTATTTGATTTTTTCTTACCCTTTTTACTATGTAATATATTACTTCTCTTACTTTTCGCATCTAACAACTCATGAGAGTTTACCTTCTCTAAAAAACGAAGCACAAGATCAGTACTTGGTTTATATCCACATATTTCTTTTGTTTTATTTACAATCAAGTTAACAAGCCTGCGATCTTTCTTGAAAATTAATCTCTCGAATGCATTAGGTATCGTTTCTAGTAGCAATGAAAGTTTTTGCTTCTCTCTATATACAGAACTAGCATTCTCTATTGCTATACCAGATATGATATTATCCTTTAACAAGAATCTTTCGAATTTTTTAGCAATGTCTTTTGTGTGCTGTTTATTATTTATTTCGATTGTACAAAATTTTCTCTCTTTCCATTTTCCATCAGCACGAGGAAGATAGAACCACCAATCAAGCCCATTCGTAAGGATAGCGATTTTAACACCCTCTCGAAACGAATAAGCAAGAAGCTGTTCTTCATGATTCGCTAAATGTTCGCTCGGCTTTTTTACTTCGATAAAGACTTCATTTTTATTTCTATCCTTAAGTACATAATCAACCCTTTGTCTTTCCATAAGATATTCAGGACATACTTCTTCTGGATTAAAAGGATCCCAACCTAAAGACTTAAGAATCCTTAAAATAACCGCTTGTTTTGTGGTAGCTTCATCATAAGCTAAAATTTTATTTTTTGTCCTCTTTATAAAATTAATTACCTCATGTACTTCACGATTATTCATAACACACTGAATAGTAACATAAAAATCTATTGCAAACAAACATCTAATTTTTGCTAGCTCTATAAGTATAGATGAATAAAAGAAAAC
>JALVPH010000005.1 GCA_027031875.1 Candidatus Parcubacteria bacterium
TCGTGGTATAGATAACCACGACTATCTCGTCAACGCGAAAGCGTTAGACGAGTGCGGGAACCTCATCGCGAGTGTTGCCCGCTCGGCTCAATGCAGTAATTCCATTCTACTGCAGAAGAAGCCGAATACCACCACCACCACCACCACCACTACTACTACTACTACTACAACCCCACCGGTTGTAGGGTGGCCGATCCAGCCGGATAACTCCGGCTTCTCCACCAACACCTCCACAACCGGAGGTGGAAAATGGTGGAAAAAGCACTGGAACCATGTCGTTGGTCCGGTGCTTGCGGGGATTGGCGGGTACCTTATTTATAAGGGGACCCACCAGCCCCGACCCACTGTAACCCCGCAGTGGGGCCACGAGGCCAACACGGGGGTTGTCGGCACCACCAATTCTTCCGGCAACGGTTGGAAGATTGGCTTAGGTGCCGGATTGGCCGGATTAGGGCTTGGCATCACTTTTGCCTTTTAGTCCTAATTCTGGCAGTGTCGCGGTTTTTGGAAAATTTCTTTTCCAAAAACCGCGACGAGGAGAAAGAAAATGAGTCCACCCTGCTCCTAATTTTAGGAGTCCTGCCCAGGGTGGAATTGAAATACGTTTTGCCCTCTGGCAGGAGAGGGCGCCCCTTCTGGGGAATGGATTCCCGCCTACGCGGGAATGACAAAAGAAAAAAGCCATCGAAGTGACGACGGCGAAAAAAAAAGAAGGCCGTCGAAGTGACGACGGAAGAAGAGCAATCTTCTTATTATCAAATCTTCACAACCATGCGTTTGAAGGTTTGAGAATGAGAGGATATTGACTTTTTTAGTCAGTATGCTAATATTGAAACGTTATTCAGTAATATTATCCGTTCAACTTATCCATTTTATCTTATTTACTACACTACTATGATGAAAAAAATACGACAATTGAGTATGTTTGCAGTTCTCACACTCGTCCTCTTCGCAGGAGTTTCGGTCGATGCAGCGAGCTTCGATCCTAATCCTGCCGGAAGTTCGACGAGGTTTGCTTCCATTGTGGATGCGAGTGCAGGAGCTACGAACAATGCAAATGTATACGATTCACTTCGTGTGAATATTCCAAATGCAGGAGATTATCAAGATTTCTACGTCTTTGTTGATTTCCGTAACTCAAGTTCTGGAGTGATTCGTTACCCAACTGCGCACCTCAGCTATCAGCAGACAGGGACGAGCTCTACGACGTCTCTTGATGCGTCTCTCAGTGGAAGTGGAGCATCAACAATTCACGATGATGTTACACTCACCCACCTTCCTTCGTCATGGAAGATTGAGTTTGTGAACGACAGCGGGTCATACATTCAAATTCCAGAACACCAATCCGGAGGACAATCTTGTGATCAGTTCTACGGAAAGCAGTTTTCCTACACTGGTGTGAGATTCTCAAACCCTCAATCTGTTGCGATTCCACAAGATGGTGAATCCCCACACGCTACGGATGGACTCGATTATCACTACGGAAACGGATGGTGTCAGCAGGGATACGTAACCTATCATATGAGGGTTACAAACACAACAAACGGAACAAATCCAAACCCAAACCCAAACCCAAACCCAAACCCAATTACAGCTCCACAGGTAGATACACTTCCTGCGAGCAATATCCATCAGACGACCGCTTACTTAAATGGGAAGGTTATTGATGGGAATGATCTTGATGTGTATTTTGTCTATGGATCATCTTCCCAAGTACTTCCAACTTGTTCTCAGACTGTTCGTAGGATTCTTGTCATGGGGCAGTATGACGCCGGCCAATCTTTTTCAAAAGGAGTAACAGGTCTTAACCCAGGAACAACATATTACTATCGTGCCTGTGCTATAGATGGAAATAGAACAGCTCAAGGAGACCTCGAGCAATTCATAACAGATCAAAGTCTTGGATGGCATTGGGTTACAGGTCCATGGGGGTCTTGTGTGAATGGAATTCAATATCGTGAAGTTCGTTGTATTGATAACAATGGGAATGAAGATGTGAGTCAGGTGAATTGTGATGTAACAACAAAACCTGAGACAGTAAGAAATTGTTCAAATAGTACTGATCTCCCAGAGGCAAGTACAGATGATGCAGATGATATTGGTACAAACTCTGCTCGTCTCCACGGAGAAGTACGTATGAATTCAATTAATGACGGCCTCGTGTTCTTTGCATACGGAGAGAGTGAATCTCGTGTAAAACACGTAGAAGACTATACGAGTTACGATTCTGTTCCGGAGAGTGGATTAAATCTCCAGAAAACTGTTGTCGATTATGATGATGATTTCGATACATGGAAAGCGTATAGTAAGCAAATAACAGGACTCAATGATGGTACACGATACTACTATCGCATCTGTGTTGATTACTACTACCAGCAAGCACACCATCTCGAGTGTGGTTCGGTGAAAGATTTTACAACGAGTGAGAATGGAGGAAACTCGGGAAATGTGGTGATTGAAACACTCGCTCCGGAATCAGTTGGAAAAACAGTTGCAAAGCTCTGCGGAGATCTCGTCGATAATGGAGGCGATGATTCTCTCCTCACATGGATTGAGTATCGAAAATCAGGAACAACAAGTTACCATAAGACAGATAGGGTAGATCGTGATGAGGGAGAATTCTGTGAGATTGTTCGTGGCCTTACTCCAGGAACGACGTATTACTACCGTGCATGTTCTGAAGAAGGATGTGCGAGCGAGCGTCACTTCAAAACGAGCACAGGAATCGTCGAAGGAAAACAACCCGAAGTAACAACCGGAATGGCATACGATGTTCGTCCGCATAGTGCAAAACTTCCTGCAACTTACATCTCTCATGCGGATAAGGCGAAGATCTACTTCAAGTATGGACACTCACACCTTCTCAACAAGAGAACTCGTTCCTACACGGTATACGGTGACTACGGAGAAGTCGTTCATTCTTTCACAAACCTTTACGCAAACCAATACTACTGTTATCAGGCAGTAATTGAGACTGCATACGGAGAAGATGAAGGAGCAATCAAGTGTTTCTATACACCACATGAAAACAATGGGGGAAATGTTCAAGTAATTACGATTGTGAAAGATGATAAGCCAGATATTAACCTTGAAACACTTGGACTTGGACTTTCACTTGTTCAGCTCGATATTGATGATCACCTTGATTCAGTCGCAAAGGGTCAACAGGTTACCTATACAATAAGCTGGAAGAATATCTCAAAACTTGATTTGAAAGATCTTGAATTGGATGTAGAGATTCCACGTGAAATTCAAATTATGGGAGCATCTCAAGGACTCGTCGATCGTGATAGAAATTCTGTATACTACACAATCGATCGACTTGATGCAGGTGAGAGTGACTCAATGAACATCACTGGTATGGTGATGGATGGAAATGTAGGGGATGCGCTTACTGCAAGTGCAACACTCGCATTCGATAATCCGGTAAATCAAGCTCAAGAGGATGCAACAGATTATGATGTTGATAGTTTCGTTGTTCCTATTGTTGGAGTAAATATCGGAGCAGGTTCTCTCTTCGGACTTGGAAACGTAACCTTCCTTGGATGGCTTACTATTCTCCTTGGACTCTTTATCCTCTTCCTC
This sequence comes from Candidatus Parcubacteria bacterium, assembly GCA_027031875.1. GTDB lineage: Bacteria > Patescibacteriota > Minisyncoccia > Phycocordibacterales > UBA1006 > UBA1006. Next base: position 3,586 of record JALVPH010000005.1, read on the forward strand.
ATCGTGCGATGGCTTTACCTCGAGCGTGAAGAGCTTCGCGCACGAGCGTATGCAAACTATCACAGGGGAGGATACTATCCACCTCAGGCTCCGGCGCGACACTATGAAGCACCAGCTCGCGAGTATGAGGGAGGAATTCATAACGTTCCTTCTCAGCGCGAGGTAGCACGTCGAGAGGATGAAGATCCAGGATATCGACCATACCGACCAAACCGATAGTGAAGAAAAAAGAGCGTAAGCTCTTTTTTCTTTTGCTATTTTTCTGGATTCCCACCTTCGCGGGAATGACAATGAGGAGAGAAGCGGGAATGACAGCGGGGCGAGGGTTTACACTCGCCCCGCTCTACAAGAAAAATGCAGAGCATTTTTCTTGCCACCCCGGACTCGATCCGGGGTCTAGAACAACATACGAAGTATGTTGTCATTCCCAACTCACCACCTCGTCATTCCCAACTTGATTGGGAATCTAGTAAATGAACCACTATCGCAAACAAACCACTTGTCATCCCATACTTGATGCGGGATTCAGGAGTATTACTGCTCATTCTCACAAGAAAAAATTTCGTATTTTCCCTGCTATATAATCTTCCTTTCTTTCGTTGAATGAGTAAAGTAGAGGGTATGGAAAAAGAGAAGGTAACAATCATTCATAACCTCGACGAACTCCATCTCTTCTCGTGTATGATTTTTGGAGAGGTAAATGATACAGAGAGGGATAGTGCAGGAATCATTCTTCTCTCGGGGGATCTTGGTGCAGGAAAAACTGCGTTTGCAAAAGAACTCGCGGATTGTCTTCATATAAAGGAGGAAATTACGAGTCCTACGTTCGTTATTCAGAAAGAGTATGATATTCACAACCCAAAATCCTCCTTTAGAAAACTCATTCATATTGATGCGTATCGATTAGAGAGAAAAGAAGAATTGGAGTATTTAGGGTGGGGTGATCTCATTCGTAATCCAGAGAATCTCATTCTCATTGAATGGCCTGAGAAAGTAGAAGGAATTAAAATTCCACATGCATTCATCTTGCATTTTGAAATTATAGAAGGTGACAAGAGAAAGATAACTCGAGACCAAATGAAAAAATGACGCATACAATAAGATAGAAAAAAGTATCACATTTCACGATCGTGGAATGTGATACTTTTTTCTTATCGTTTCCCCCTTCTCGTGCTAGCATAAGAATGATGGCTAAACAAAAGAAAACACTTATTCTCCTTGATGCACATGCAATCATTCATCGCGCTTATCACGCGCTTCCACAATTTACCACACGCGATGGGTTTCCTACTGGTGCGGTGTACGGATTTGTGAGTATGATTCTCAAGATTATTGATGACTTTCACCCTGACTATATCGTCGCTGCCTACGATCTTCCAAAACCAACTTTCCGGCACAAGGCTTTTGAAGGATACAAAGGAACACGAAAGGAAACAGATGAGGAGCTTAAAATGCAGATAGGAATTACGAGAACATTCTGTGAGCTCTTCTCCATTCCTATTTACGATTCTCCTGGTTTTGAAGCAGACGATATACTTGGAACAATTGCAGAGAAAACAAAAGATGAAAAAGATCTTTCCCTCGTCATTGCTTCTGGTGATATGGATACGCTCCAGCTTGTAGAAGGGAAGCGCGTTCGTGTGTTTACCCTGAAGCGAGGGTTGAGTGATACAATCATCTATGATGAGAAAGCGGTACGCGATCGTTTTGGTTTTGCCCCACCGCTTATTGTGGACTATAAGGCGCTTCGTGGAGACCCATCTGATAATATCCCAGGGATTAGAGGAATTGGAGAAAAGACAGCACTTTTCCTCGTAAATACATTTGGAACAATTGAAGAAATGTATCGTCTTTTAGAAGAGGAGGGAGATGAGTATTTTCTTTCAAAAGGAGCAACAAAGCGACAGGTGAAGTTACTACGAGAAGGGAAAGATGATGCAGAATTTTCTAAAATTCTTGCAACAATTCGTCGCGATGCACCTATCGATTTTCACCTCCCTTCTTCTCTCTGGTTTGATCGCGTGCGAGTGGAAGAAGTCATCCAATTCTTTCAGAGGTATGAATTCCGTTCTCTCCCACAGCGATTTCTTAAAACACTCGAAAAGCTTGGGGTAGAGAATTCTTCTACTGAGCAAAATGAGGATGAACAGAATGAAGTATTCGATGAGAGGGAACTTCGTGAGCTTTCTACAATGCTTCACCTTATTGACTCAGACTATACAGAACCGAGCCGTGACGATATTCTCAACTATACAGGAGAGAGAACCTTTTCCTCAGCGCGTATGAAACTTGAGACAGAGCTTCGCTCACTCCCGAAAGTAGAACAACTTTTTCTCAATATCGAAAAACCACTTATTCCTATTGTGGAAGAGATGGAAAAGGCAGGAATTCTCCTCAACATTTCTTTTCTCCATACGCTTTCAGAGCGTTATCATGAAGAGCTTCAGAAGCTTGAAAAAAACATTTACGCAATTGCAGGAGAATCTTTTAATATTAAATCCCCAAAGCAACTCTCCGAAGTTCTCTTTGAAAAGATGAAGCTCTCCACGAAAGGAATTAAGAAATCAAAGAGTGGTTCCTACTCCACGAACATCGATAATCTTAAAAAGCTAGAAGATGATAATGAGATTATTTCACTTATTATTGAATACCGCGAACTTCAGAAACTCCTCTCAACCTATATCGATGTGCTTCCTGATATGGTGAAAGAGGATGGGAGAATTCACGCAGAGTTTCTTCAGAATGGGACCGCAACAGGACGTTTCTCTTCACGAAATCCAAACCTTCAGAATATTCCTACACGCACAGAGCTTGGGCGTGCAATTCGTGAAGCATTCATTGCTCCGGAGGGAAAACAGCTCGTTTCTTTTGACTACTCGCAAATTGAGTTGAGGATACTTGCACTCCTCTCAGGCGATGAAGGGTTGAAGGAGGTATTTCGTCGCGGAGGTGATATTCACCGTGCTGTCGCTGCACGCATCGCAGGGATTCCTGAGGAGGAGGTAGATCGCGAGATGCGACGAAAGGCAAAGGTGGTGAACTTTGGAATCCTCTACGGAATGGGAATTCGTTCGCTCGAGAAAGAGATGGGGACGACGAAACAGGAAGCACAGATGTTCTACGAGGGATTCTTTACGCAGTTTCCAAAGGCTGGGGAATTTCTTGAAGCAACGAAGCGCTTTGCACACGAACATGGATACACAGAAACGCTCTTTGGGCGACGACGACAGTTTCGTGACATTAACTCAAAGCTCCCCTACATTCGTGCGATGGCAGAGCGTATGGCGCTCAACGCTCCAATTCAGGGAACCGCTGCGGACATTATCAAAACTGCGATGGTACACATTCATCAAAAATTCCTCCCTCAATTTCCAGAAACGAAGCTTCTTCTTCAGATTCACGACGAGATTATTTACGAAGTTCCAGAAAAAGAATTAGATTCCTTTATTGAAAAGGCAAAGGATGAGATGGAGCATATTCTTGAACGTTCATATCTTAAATATGAGCCAGACATTCCGCTTTTGGTGCATGTAGGTTCTGGGAGGAATTGGGGGGAGTTGAAATAAACCCAAAACAAGCGAATAACTTCGTTAAAATCTGACGCGGATGTATTCACGGTAGGTAACTACCGCTCACACATCCGCGTCAGTTTTGCCTTGTTCTTCATCTTGTTTTGGATTTATTCCACACAAAATACCCCGAGCTTACGCTCGGGGTATTTTGTGTGGAATAAAAAGTTTGCGTCGTCTCTTTATAAAAAATTAGGATCTGAGTATTTTGAT
>JALVPH010000006.1 GCA_027031875.1 Candidatus Parcubacteria bacterium
CCTGAATTATCACACTGAATACTCCTCCATGCGCTAATAGAAAAAACCGCGACACGAAGCTTGCGGTTTTTTTCTACATACGACTAATAATGTCCATTTGGTGCATTACCTTGTCTGCGTAATCAGGAACGACAGATGGAGGGTTGTATGCTTCGAGAATTCCCCTTACGCTCTTTCCACGATAGTAGCGTGCTGTCTTTGGGTGTTTTCCGGCAAGATTCTTTGAGATGAAATCAATGGATTCTTCGTAAGAACGAAAATGTTTCTTGCAGGAATGCCAACCAAATGCATTGTGGCTTCCGTTTCCGCACGCAAACTTTCCTCCCGTCGATTCAATGAACCCAATTGCGGGAAGGAGCCTCCAATCAATTCCGTAACGATGTGCACTCTCCACAAATTGTTCTGCGTACTTCGCAAGCGGGAGATGGTAGCGATTAAAGTACCTGCGTATTTTCCTCGCTTCCTCCCTCCTCGCTTCCTCTTGTTCTCTCGCTCTACGCTCTTCATCTATCTGGAGTGTAGACGGTGAGAGTTGTGGTGCGTGGAGGAGTGCGTCCTCGTGAAGGAGAAATCCCTTCTCAGGAGCTTCCGCTTGTAAAGCAAATGCTCCCGGTGAGAATGCAAGGTACACTGCATACCCTGCAACGGAGAGACGATAGAGAATCTTCTTAACAGAATAATGTGAACTTGTGCTGATATGTTTCATAGCTTCTCATCATCTATCGTGTCAGAGGTATTGACACGGTAAACAAAAAATCCCATAAAATGGGAACGCACGAGTACAATAGCAAGACGCTGCTCTCCTGTCAAGGATTTTTTGAGAGTTATCCACAGGTAGGAAAAATTTGACAGCTAACACTATTCTTCACTACTATATACTCTCTCAACGAGAGAATCGAGAAAATGCACGTTTTCTTCCGGAATTCCGTGGTGGTAAACAGCAGACCCAGAGACGAAGCGACTCACGCCTGCTTCTGCAAGATTTTCAATTGTGTGTTCTGATACTCCCCCGTCAACAGTAATGATGAGATTTGGATAGTGTTCCCTTACCCATTCGATGAGAGAGAATACTTCCTCGGTAAACGTCTGTCCCATATACCCGATTTTCTCAATCCCCATACATTGCACGAAGGAGAAAGATCCTCTATCGAGAATCTTCCCCACTTTTTCGAGCGAATCAAATACCGTAATTGCAAGCCCAAAGTCGATAAGTGAGGAAAGCTCGTCGGAAAAAGAGATTACCCTCTCCCAATTGTGAACAGATGCGAAGTGAACAATTATCCGTGAGGGGGAGAATGCAAGGAAAGACTCGAGAAAGCGCTCCGGTCGCGCGACCATTAAATCAAGTTCGTAGTTAAGATCCTGCCAAAACGGAAGCCCCTCCTCTTCTAAGTGCTTAAGCGCTTGCTCCGAAACTATTCCTCCATGATGAAAAGGATAGGTTCTCGGAGGGACATACTCTCCATCCATAAGATCAAGCTGAACGGTATCCACTGCATGCATCACAAGTCGTGCCTTCTCGTAAATATCGTCGTAGCTCTCAGGCATAATTGCAGGGATAATTCGTGGTGTTTTATTTCTATCTTCCATTGTTGCTAGTATAGCATGGATTTCTTCTCTCTTTCGTCTATACTTTGTTATATGACATCAACAACGATTCTCATTATTTTTCTCTTTATCCTCATCCTCGGAATGTTTTTTTGGTTCTCTTCTCGACTTAGAAAAACAGGAGAAGAAACAGAGCGAGAAAAGCTCCTCCTTCAACACATTGAGCAACTCCGAGAGACGCTTGACCGAAAGCTCTCCGAGACAAACGAGCGAATGCACCAATCAGTGCAACAGCAACTCACAAGCTCTCAAAAACTCGTCCAGGATATCACACAACAGGTTTCAAGACAGCTTATGGAGGTGACGAAAGAAATGAGTGAGACGAAAGAGATGAATAAAAAGGTATTCACCATTGCAGAGCAGTTGGAAGATCTTGAACGAGTGCTTAAAAACCAAAAGACGAGAGGAAATCTCGGAGAACTTGGGCTTGAGCTTATCCTCTCAAACATCCTCCCTCCTACCGCATACAAGCTTCAGTACGCATTCAAAGATGAAAAAATCGTAGATGCGGTTATCTTCACCCACGAAGGAAAGTTTATTCCTGTTGATGCGAAATTCTCTCTCGATAATTACAGGAGAATACTTGACGAAAAAGATGAAAAGAAGCGAGAAGAACTCACAAAGCAATTCAAAGCGGATTTAAAGAAGCGTATTGATGAGACAGCTCAGTATATACGACCAAACGAGAATACACTTCCTTTCGCATTTATGTTCATTCCCGCAGAGG
>JALVPH010000007.1 GCA_027031875.1 Candidatus Parcubacteria bacterium
CAAAACAACACACTTTATGTACAAGTAAGCTCTCCTCGAACAGATATCAAAAGAAACCAAATAAGCAAAAACATTATAGCGTCCATACACAGCAGACTTCCCAAAATGGAGGTTGAAACGAAGTGGGTTTTGTGTAGGTAGACAAATTTTCGTCACAAAAATAAACAAAAGCACTCTAATGAGTGCTTTTGTTATTGGGGTGGCTACTCGGAATCGAACCGAGATTAGCGGGACCACAACCCGCCGTAATAACCGTTATACCATAGCCACCATCATATCTGGGCAAGTTATACTCTACCCAGATTTGAAAAAAATTCAACTTTTCTCCTACTTTTCCTTCTCTTCAAGAGAAACTCGGTAAAACAAGCGTTCAAAGTAGAGTGCAACACCTGCGGTAAGAATCACAAGAACAAAGTATGCGATAAAGAGTGCGAGAGAGGAATACTGATAGAAAGGAAAGACACTTAGCACAAGAACGAAGTACCACGACATAATTCCAAGAAAAGCGTATACAAATGACTTCTTGCGAAGAATGCTATGCTCATGATCATCGAGTTCTGGAATGTCTCCAAAATGGAGATCGAGGAGTTTTGGAAGATGAAAATGATTCAAGAAGACTTCGTAGATTCCAAGCATCACGAGAACAACAGAGAGAACCCAGAAACGACTCCCTCCTGTAATGTCTCCGTACTCATCAGTGAGAACGAGTGCTATCCCTGAGAGAATTGCGAGTGTGATTGCAATCCATGATCCGTGGGAAAACATTGAGAGGCGCTTTTCTTCATAACGAGTGATACGAAAATCACGGATAAATCTCACGAAGAGGTTTGTATAAAAGAGGGAGAGAACTGCTCCAAGCGCAACAGCAAAGAAGTATACCCAAACGAGCACATCCTTCATTGAGAAAATCTCATACCCAAACGAGAAGTGGTATCCAAGAAACGCGAGGACAGTTACCATAAACGCAGATGCAGATGCCCAAAAACACACCGTACACCACTTCTTTAAAACGATAAGCTGAACGAAAATGAGATGGAGCGTGTAGATAAAGGCAAGAAGTGTAATGATAATTCCAATAAAGAGAACCCTCTCAGAAAGTGGGTGGAAGATATTCACAAGGAAGAAGAGAAACGTAAGTGCAAAGTAGAGCATTCCCCAAACTTCAGAACGAATTCCCAAAAAGTGAGAAAAACGACTTGTAACAACACTCTTACATGAGTGGGTACAGTGAATTTCATTCACCTTCCCTCTTCGAATACGATAAATCGCGCGGGAAGTGAGAAATCCAACAAGCGAAAATACAAGTATCGCGATAGTGTACATTGTATCCATACACATCAAGTATATGGATAATAGGGAAAAAAGACAAGAAAAAACCGAACGAATGTTCGAGTTTCTCAAATTTATTCCTCCTTCTTTTCCTCTTCTTGTAATTCTGATTCAGATTCTTGATCTGCCTCAGGTGTCTCTTCTGATGGTGCTTCTTCTCCGTCTTCTTTCTCCTCTTCACTAACCTCCTCTTCAAAATCAGCATCCTCTGGAATCACTTCATCAGAAGTATCCCATTCCGGAAGGTCTGCAGATGAACTCATCATCTCGGTAATACGACGAAGTTTGTAACGCATCTTTCGAGAAACCACATCGCGTAAGAAGTAGAGCTTTGAACGGCGTACTTTTGCACGACGAACTACCTCTATCGAATCGATGTTTGGTGAGTAGAGTGGAAAAATTCTCTCAACTCCAACCCCATTTGATACTTTTCGCACGGTAATTGTTCCCCCGTTCTCGCTTCCGTGCTTTCGTGCAAGCACAAGTCCTTCAAATGTCTGAATACGAGTTTTTCCTTTTTCTTGAATTTTCACATGAACACGAACAGTATCTCCTGCGCGCACATCAAAGTCTTTTCTATTCCTCACGGACTGAGGCATATAGTCTGTGTATACTTTACTCATAGTGATAAGCACTCTACCATAATGACGAGAATGAGCAACTCAAATTAGGCAGAAACGATGCGCTTGAGTGCTTGAATAAGCTCATCAGTGTAGGAAAGCCGGCTCTCGTCTCTTACTTCATTGATCCTCATTTCTTTTTCCTTTCTAAACGGAATTCTTGTGTCGTGAAAAACGCTATGTGTATCAATAAACAAAAGTTGATTCTCTTTTGTGAGGAGAATATTCGCTGGATTCTTTTCTCCTTTCACAGACCCAAAATGATTATAAAAATCAGGAAGAAGACCAGTATCCATATATTCTTCAAGCGTCCTTCTTGAAATATCCTGTAGTTGTTCACAAAACTCTCTATTCTCCTTCATTTCTCGAAGAATCGCCTCTATGTTATTCGGGATATGATAGAAGAGGTCTCGTTTTGTTTCATCAAACTCTACCCATGGCTGAACATAGATGATGATATGAGGATTCTTTGAAGGAAAGAGGGATTCCTTATTGAGGTAAGTATCACTAAACACTTTTCGATGCCATTCTCGCGATCCGCGCATCCTCTCAATTGCTATGGATGCGTCAAACTTATCACGAGAAGAAGCACGAACAAAAGCAATTGCATATTCTACCATGCTTCCATCCTGAAAATGAAAAGGAACGCGAAATACCTCTTTTTCAGTTCCGCTCGCAACACGCACCCCTCCATGTTTTTCAAGTAGCTCATATACTGCTTTGTCGGAGAAGTGTTTATCAATACGATCTTTTATGTAAGGAACAACAAGTTCTGGATCTTGCTTTGCACGAATGAGCTTTCTCTTCATTCCACGAAAAAATTCTCTCATGGTGAAAGTATACCTCCTATTGAACACTTCTAAAAGTCTTCTATTATGGAGATATGCAAAAGCGGTTTCTTATAAACACAATCGGGTGGATAGGGACAATTCTCCTTATTGGGGCATATACCCTCAATAGCTTTGGGTTTATATCTTCTACTGGCATCATCTACGCACTCACGAATTTTTTCGCTGCACTTTTTCTAGGAATTCGCGTCTATGCAGATAGGAATTGGTCAAACCTTGCTCTCGAATTCTTTTGGATAAGTGTTGCGACAATAAATATCGTACGTATTATTCTTCAATAAGTAAATTGATAGCTTTCTGAATATCTTCAGCAAGCGGAGAGCTCACAACAATCTCCTCCCCAGATATATCTTTTAAGCGAATACTATGTGCGTGGAGTGCAGTACGAGAGAGGCCGAGTGTCTCTTTTCGTTTTCCACGATAGAGTGGATCTGCAACGATTGGATGATGAATGTGTTTCAAATGAACGCGGATCTGGTGAGTACGCCCTGTTTTTGGCGAACATTTAAGAAGTGCATACTGCATATACTTTCCTTGTTTGTCTTTTTTCCTTTCATCGTGGAAACGGCGAAGTGTTTCATAGCGAGTTTCTGCTTCGCGAACTTGTCCGCGCGCATAAGGTGCTGTCTGCTTCATACGAAAATCCTTACGATGTCGCCCAATAGGAACATCAATAACCCCTTTCTCCTCTCTTGGCCACCCATACACGAGTGCAAGGTATTCTTTTTGTATTTCCCTATTCTGAAATTTTTTCTTTAAGTCGAGAAAAGATTCTTGTGTTTTTGCAATAACGAGCACGCCGGAAGTATCGCGATCAATGCGGTGGACAATGCCGGGGCGGGCGATGACGATGTCATCGCCCGCCTTTTCCTTCACTACCATATCTTCCCCAACCCCTTCTATCTCTGGGTAGTGCTCCAAAATCCAATCTACAAGTGTCGGTTCATCTCTCTTTCCATCACTATGAACAACAAGCCCAGAAGGTTTATTTATTACAAGAATATGTTTATTTTCGAAGAGTGTTTGGATGTGCATACTATTAGTCTACTTATTCATTATAGAGAAACAAGATAAAATACCCCGAGAAACTCGGGGTATTTTGTGTGAAAATTGAATCACGCTAAATTTTTTTCCATACTTTTTATTTTTTCATGAATGAGACCATATTTTATGGCCTCATCCACGCCCATCCTATACTCTCTTTCAATAAAGGATGTGGCGTCGCTTACACTCATTCCGGTGTAAGCATGTATAACGTTTGCCATAGGCTGGATTAGCCCGGATTCTTTTTTCCCTGTTTCTTCATCCAGAGGGATGTGAAACAGGAATTGTGATCCATCTCGTGCAGATCTTCTTTTCCCGCCTAAAAGCAAGAAAATAGCAGCGGAACTTGCGTTACCGTCTACAAAAACATCTGCACGACATTCTTCAATTAAGGCACTAATATTCAGTGCCTCAAGTAGCACTCCTCCAGGGCTATTCAATTTTACAGAAAACCCTGCGCTTGCCTCGGAAAAAACTTTTTTAATTTTTTCCTTATCTCCGACATAGATAGGCCCGATAAGAAGTACTTGGTTCTTTTTTTGATTGTAAACGACTTCCAATTATTTGACTTTTTTTTGTTCTGTGTAAGAATGTAACCACATTATAAATTAAGTCAAGTAAACCATATGAATGAATTAAATCAAAACAATAACGAATCTAAAAAGAATCTTATGAATACACTTAAAAAGCTTGTGGGAGAAAATGTATCCATTAAAAACTTGGACGGTCTCAAGGCAGAAGAAATGAATAAACTCGAAAGAGCTATAAGAGGGCTGCAACGAAGAGGAAATATAATCGATGAAATAGATGGGGCACGAATAACCCATCACACAAATGATGGTAGAGGTGGGACATCGGAAGCTAAGGAACTATTAAAACTATGGGAAGAAGCAGAAAAAGCTAGAGTAAGAAATAGTAGACTCGTAATCGATTGGGAGGGACACGTCCTCACACCAGAACAACTCAATGAAAAATTAAAGCAAAAGCGAGAAGAACAAGACTAAAAAGGCCATAACCGGCTTTTTATCTTTTCCCTAACAGAATCAGAAATTCTAAATATAAACAAGGAGGTTGTCAACAGTTAATTATCTTATCTAGGTGTATACTTTAGAGGTATGATTGCATACCTTACCGGAAACGTTCTTTTTGAAATAGAGAATGATATTGTCATTGATGTTCACGGCGTTGGATATCGCGTTGCGTGCACCGAAGCAACGAGAAACGCGCTCCTCGCACAAGAGCGTGCTTCCCTCTTTATCGCAACTATCGTCCGTGAGCAGAGCTTTGATCTCTATGGATTTGAAACGAAGCAAGAGCTCTACTTCTTCAAAAAGCTTCTCGAGGTTTCAGGAATTGGACCGCGATCGGCACTCGCAACACTCTCTATCGCTTCCCCTGATACGCTCTACCACGCAATCAAAAAGGAGAATATTGAACTTCTCTCCTCTGTTCCCGGGATTGGAAAGAAGACTGCTGAGCGAATGTGTATTGAACTCCGAGACAAATTGAAAGATTACGATGTAACAACAGAAGAGAGTGTCCAGGAAGGAGACAGAGATGTTATTGATGCACTTATTGCTCTTGGGTATAGTGTCGGTCAAGCACATCACGCACTCGCACAGATACCGAAAGAAGTAGAAGGAACAAATGAGAGGATTAAGTATGCGCTTGGGGTATTAGAATAGCGAGGGAAAAGGCGGGCGCGGTGCAAATGCACCGCGCCCGCCTTTTTACCTTTTTCCCTAATCACATAGTTCCTAACATACAATACACTGCAACCCCGAACGCAACACTCACATTGAGCGATTCTTTCTCTCCATACATCGGAATTTCTACAAGCACATCACAAAGCGAGCGCTGTTCTTCGCTCATTCCCTCCACCTCTTCTCCAAATATAAGAACAATCTCCTCTGCAGAAGGATGTGAAAAATTGAATAAATCTACAGAACGCTCATCCTGCTCTACACCCACAAGCACTACTCCATTCCCTCTCTCACGAAAAAAGGAAAATGGTTCCTGTAGGAAAGACCATGACACGCTCTCCTCCGCCCCAAGTGCAACTTTCGCAAAATCTTCTCGCTTCCTCCCAAAACGATCAATTGGATGAGGGGTATATCCCGAGAGGTAAATATGCTGAATTCCTATCGCGTCCGCGGTGCGGAAAATGGACGCAACATTATACACTGAGCGGATGTTGTGAAGCCATACTGATTTTTTCATAGCTCCATCATAACGAGCAAAAGAAAATTGACAAAAAGGGAAAAGCACATAATATACACAGTGTTCCGTCTGTAGCTCAGTTTGGTAGAGCAGCGGCCTTTTAAGCCGACGGTCGAAGGTTCGAGTCCTTCCAGACGGACATTCAAAAACACCTCATTGAGGTGTTTTTTCATACCCTCTACAATTCTTTTGGGTCAGGAGATATCTCGTAATAGATTCCAAGAGAGTAATACTTCACTTTTCCACAAGTTGGATTTACTTCCCCATCAATCTGTTTATCAATTTTCTCCTTCAAATCGTTATGCCCAACGAGAATGGTATACACGTTCACTCCTCGATCCCAGTGGTTACAATCATTACTCACGTTTCCCTCAGAGTCATACCGATACGCATCCCCATTGAAGGGATTTACCCAATTCCTTTTAGGAAGGTATTGCGCAATTGTTGGGTTCGTCTCTCGGATGTGATTAATTGTGTCTGGATCAGGAAACTCATCCTCATGCCACCACGTATCACGATTCTCATCGAGGATTGCCATCTGAAACGCTTTATCAATTGTGTCCATCTCCATACGATACTTGGCGATTTTCGCCTTTTCTCGTGTGGAGTTAATTGCAGGGATGATAATTCCAGAAAGTGTTCCAATGATGGAAATAACAACGAGAAGTTCTATTAGTGTGAATCCTTTCTGTTTCATACTCTATATGATAACAGAGATTGGAAATGAAAGATAGGAAAAATTGAGTAGAGTGTTTTCTAGAAAAGGCGGGTGCGGTGCAATAGCACCGCACCCGCTTTTTGCTTGCATAAAAAAACCGAATTGCTATAGTATGAACGTATCAAGACGAAAAGGGATCCGAAACGTGTGAGTGCGTTAGGAGCCCTTTTCTTATTTCTTTCTTCTATACCTTATCAGTTCTTGTATATTCTCGATATAATCAAAATACTCAGATCCTAATTTTTTATAAAGAGACGACGCAAACTTTTTATTCGGAAAAAGAATTTTTATGAATCTATCCTTCTCAATAAGGAAATGAATAAGCTTCACGTAATCACCATCCCCAGAGA
>JALVPH010000008.1 GCA_027031875.1 Candidatus Parcubacteria bacterium
TTTTATATAAAAAATAACAAAATATAAATAAGAAAGAGGATATTGGTTATCATGCTACCAAGGATGTAGAAAAAGAAGGAAATATCTTTTTAGAAAAAGTTAGCGGTAACTCTAATAAGGAAGGTATTATTTTAAACAAGAGTAATAAAGCTGTATTAAAAGATAAGAAAACGAATGAGAAATCAGTATCTAATACCCACAAGAAAATTATATTAGGAGATAAGGAAAAACTTAGTAATGACAGTGGTAATGTTAGTGAAGATAAATTACATAACAGAAATATAGAAGAAAGTTCTCGTAATAGAGAGACCTTGAGTCAAAAAAATGCATACACCCGTGCTCAGTCCTATATAGACTATGCTCCTTTCTCAAAAGAGGAATTAATTAAACAGCTAGAGTTTAATGGATTCTCACATGATGATGCTGTCTATGCTGTAAATAAATTAAACATTGATTGGAGTGAACAGGCAGTAAAAAAAGCTCAATCATATATCGATTATAGTGCTTTTTCTCGGTTAAGTCTGATTAATCAATTAAAATTTGATAAATTTACAGATATAGAGGCAAAGTATGGAGTAGATAAGTTAGATATAGATTGGAACGAACAAGCGCTTAAGAAAGCTCACGAATATCTTGATTATTCTCCTTTTTCTAAAAGAGAATTAGAAGATCAATTAAAGTTTGAAAAATTTACAGATTCTCAGGTAAAATATGCACTATCAAAAATAGACTTTTAGTTAAAGAGGGAAGGCATTATTACAGCTTTCTCTTTGTCTTTTCCCCTCATTCCTCTATAATAGAACTATGATTATAAGCTACTACGGAAAGCAGTTTTTTAAGATACAACAGGGGGATAAGGTTATCGCTTTGAACCCACTCTCAAAAGAGAATAGCTTGAAAAAGAAACCTTCTCGTTTTGGGTCTGATCTTACCCTCATAAGCACACACTATAAGGATTTCGATGGGGTGGATACAGTAAGTTATAACAATAAAGAACCATTCGTAATTTCTGGTCCTGGAATTTATGAGGTAGACGGAATCACCATTCATGGATATGGGCAACCTACGCATATTGATGGAGAACTCTATATAAACACTGTATACTTTTTCGACTTTGAGGGCATTCGTTTTCTCTTTGCTGGCGCATTGGAGAGTGAAGAAATTTCACAAGAGGCGAGAGAGCATACAGAATCTGTTCATATTCTATTTGTTCCAATCGGTGGAGGGGAGGTGCTCACACCGGTGCAGGCGGCGAAGTTCGTGAAAGATTTCACTCCAAATGTGATTATTCCTATGGATTATGGAAAAGATCGTGACCCAGCATCTCTCGACGCTTTCCTTAGGGAGCTTGGGGGAGAGCGAGAGAAGAATTTTCTTGATAAGTTTGTATTTAAGAAGAGTGAGATAGAAGCGAAAACAGACGCGCTTATTCTTCTTAATGAAAATTAGGATTCGTATGAGGAAAGACTTAACCCACGAGGAGAAGAATAGGCTTGCTAAGGTATTCGCAGGAATCATTACCTTTATTATTCTCCTCGTCTGGCTACAATTTTCCTTTGCATCCAAGTTAGGAAGTATGATGAACTCTTTTGGAAAGATTAGTGAGAAGGTGGGAGAGGTTATCTCAAGAGCAAAAACAGAATTTAAGCTTCCTGATAAGGAGGAGGTGAGAATGTGTAGTAAACAACAAAAGAGTGAAACAAAGAAGGTATATGAAAAAGAACGAGAATAAAAATAATGAAATAAATCACGGAAGAATCGAGGAGGCGAGTATTCTCAACGAGATGAAAACTTCTTTTATTGCGTATGCGATGAGTGTGATTACCTCACGTGCGCTTCCAGATGTCCGCGATGGGTTGAAACCAGTTCATCGTCGTATTCTCTATGCGATGCATGAAATTGGTTTGAGCCCCTCTTCTCGTTTCCGTAAATCTGCGACAGTTGTTGGAGATGTGCTCGGAAAGTACCACCCACATGGAGATTCATCAGTGTATGGAGCAATGGTGAATATGGCGCAAGATTTCTCTTATCGCTATCCACTCGTGTGGGGTCAAGGAAACTTTGGTTCTATTGATGGGGATTCTCCGGCAGCAATGCGTTATACGGAAGCAAAAATGGCTCCTATCACCGTGGAGCTTCTTCGTGACATCGAGAAAGAGACGGTTGATTTCGCGCCTAACTACGATGATACGAAGAAGGAACCAGTTGTACTCCCTACGCGTATTCCAACACTTCTCCTCAACGGACAACTTGGTATTGCGGTAGGAATGGCAACGAATATTCCACCTCACAACCTTCGT
>JALVPH010000009.1 GCA_027031875.1 Candidatus Parcubacteria bacterium
ACCCCCTAAAGCCGATGCCTCCCACTTCGTACAGCACGAGATTACGGTTGCAGCAGAACCGCTCTTTTCCATTGGCTCATTTCCAGTTACGAATTCACTCCTTACTTCATGGGTGGTCATGGGGATTCTCATTCTCCTCTCGCTCATACTCAAACTCCGACTCCGTAAGATTCCAGCTACGTTTCAGCTCGTATGGGAGATTCTCTACGAAGGAGCGCTCGATCTCGCAAATCAGGTTACCGGAGACGAGAGGGTGAGCAAAAAGGCACTCCCCATTGCACTCACCGCGTTTGTGTTCATTCTCTTGAGTAACTGGTTTGGAATGCTCCCCGGGGTAGGATCAATCGGAATGATTGTTTCGGAACACGGAAAAGAAGTGTTTATTCCCTACTTTCGCGGGGGAACTGCGGACATCAACACTACACTCGCACTCTCGCTCATCTCAGTCATTGGAGCGAATCTCTTTGGGATTGTCTCAATTGGGCTCTGGAAGACGTTCAACAAGTTTATCAATGTGAAGGTGCTCTCCGAAATGGTAACGAAAGTGAGGAAGGACCCTACGGTGCTCATCGTTTCTCCCATCACATTCTTTGTTGGGCTTATCGAAATCATCGGTGAAATTGCGAAAGTTGCTTCACTCTCTTTCCGTCTCTTTGGGAACGTATTTGCGGGTGAGGTGCTTCTCGCTTCAATGGCAAGCATCGCAGCCTACTTCGTTCCGATTCCATTCCTCTTCCTCGAGATTCTTGTAGGTTTCATTCAAGCGCTCATCTTCGCAGTGCTCACGCTCGTATACTTCACTATTGCATCAATGGATCACGACCACGAGCATGAAGAGGAGTATCAACATGAAGGAGGAGAAACGCTCGTTGTGTAGAGAGTTTCTTCGGAGGTGTGTTTGGTTGTATGAGTGAGTATCGAACATACCTCCGAGGAAGTTCTTCCTCGAATTCTGTTCTCGTTGAGAGAATACCCTCACTTTATGAGGGCTCATTATTAACCAAATTATAAAATTACGTAAGTAACAGTAAGGTACTATGAATGAAGTAAACACACTTATTCCTCTCGCAAAGGCAATTGCGATTGGAGTTGGGGCTATCGGTCCTGGAATTGGAATTGGAATGATTGGGTCTAAGGCAATGGAAGCGATTGGACGAAACCCAGAGGCAGCAGGGAAGATTCTCGTTCCAATGCTCCTCGCAGCAGCATTTGCTGAGGCGGTTGCAATTTACGCGCTTGTGATTGCATTTTCAATTAAGTAAGGTAACGCAGAGAAAGAACCATGGACGGGCTCATATCAACATTTCATATTAGTTGGAAGCTTCTCATCGCGCAGGCAGTAAACTTTGCGATTGTTTTTGTAGTGCTCTATCGCTTTGCGTTTAAGCCACTCGCACGCACTCTCTCAGAGAGGAAGCGAGAGATTGAGCAAGGGATTGAAGAAGCAGAGAAGTCGCGAGAGCTCCTAAAAAACGCTGAGTATCGTGCAGAGGAGATTCTCTCAGATGCGCGTGGGCGCGCGAATGAGATTATCCGCGAAGCAAAACAGAAGCACGACGAGATGCTCGCTCGCATCCAAAAAGAGGCGGAGCAGGAGCGACAGCGAATCCTCAATAAGGCGCGAGAAGAGGCGGAGCAGGAGCGACAGCGAATTGAGAAGGGTATCTTCTCACGTCTCGCTGACTTCATCCCCGCCCTCATTGCAAAAGTCCTCAGAGAGGAGAAGGATGAAGCGATTCGTTTGCGCTACATGGAGCACATTGAGAAGCTCATACAACAAGAGAAGCTATGATGAATTCACAGAACATCGCAAAGCTCTTTGTGAAGCTCTCACAGTATCCAAATGCTGATGGGAGGATACGTGTTCTCATTGACGAGCTAAAGAAGAGGAGGATGCTCTGGATTCTCCCCAATGTGCGTAACGAACTCATGCGAATGCGTGAGCGAGATCGAGAGCACGTGCTTCTCGTGGAGACGAGCGACCCTCTCTCTCCCGAGGAGAGGAATCGTATAGAGACACTCTTTGGGGAGCACGGGCTACGAGAAGTAGAGAGAGAGGACCTCATTCTCGGAGCGGAGATGTACCACAAAGGGAAGGTGTACCATGGTTCTGTCCGTTGGAGTCTAGACCAGTTAAAGAAGCGTTTATCTACGTTGAGTAAAAAGGTGTATGAAGATTGAAGATATTATTGAAAAAATTAATTACGAGATTGAGCAGATTGACGATTCTCTCGATGTGGAAGAGTATGGAATTGTTCGCTCGGTAGGAGACGGAATTGTGCGTGTGAGCGGGCTCTCCTCCTGTTTCGCTTCGGAGATGATTGAGTTCGAGAATGGTGCCGTTGGAGTAGCACTCAACCTTGAAGAGGATTTCATCGGAGTCGTTCTCTTCGGAAGCGACGAGGGGATTCGCGAAGGGGATCGTGCAAAGAGAATGAAAAAAGTGCTCTCCATTCCAGTGAGTGATGAAGTGATGGGACGCGTTATTGACCCACTTGCTCGTCCACTTGATGGAAAAGGGGAGATTGCACGAGAGAAAGATCAGCTCATCGAACGCGTTGCTCCAGGGGTGATGATGCGCGAACCGGTATCTGTTCCCCTCCAAACAGGAATCAAAGTGATTGACGCACTCGTTCCAATTGGACGGGGGCAGCGTGAGCTCATCATCGGAGATCGTCAGACAGGAAAAACGGCAATCGCGATAGATACGATTATCAACCAGAAAGGACAGGGAGTGAAGTGTATCTACGTCGCAATCGGTCAGAAGCAATCAAAAGTGATGCGTGTCGTGAAGAAGCTTGAAGAAGCGGGGGCGATGGAGTATACGACAGTCGTGCTCGCAGGAGCTTCAGATGCAGCAGCGCTCCAATACATTGCTCCGTACGCAGGGGTTGCAATTGGAGAGTACTTCCTTGATAATGGGGAAGATGTGCTTGTCGTGTATGATGACCTCTCGAAACACGCTGCTGCGTATCGAGAGATCTCACTTCTCCTTCGCCGTCCTCCGGGACGAGAGGCCTACCCGGGAGATGTATTCTACCTCCACTCACGACTCCTTGAGCGTGCATGTCGTCTGAATGAGGAGCACGGAGGTGGTTCCATCACTGCACTCCCTATCATCGAAACGCAGGGAGGAGACGTATCCGCCTACATTCCAACGAACGTAATTTCCATCACCGATGGGCAGATTTTCCTCGAAGCGGGATTATTCAATAAGGGAATTCGTCCTGCGATCTCAGTGGGACTCTCCGTTTCTCGCGTGGGAGGAGCTGCTCAAATTAAGTCGATGAAGAAAGCGGCAGGTCCTATGAAGCTCGCACTCGCGCAGTATCGCGAGTTGGAGTCATTCGCGCAGTTCGGTTCTGATCTCGATGAACAGACGAGAAAGTTACTTGAACATGGAGAAAAATCAATTGAGCTCCTCAAGCAGAACCAGTACGAACTAATCCCTGTTGCGAAGCAAGTTGTTGCAATCTACGCACTCAACAACGGTTTCCTCGAGAGTGTTCCAACAGAACGTATTCGAGAGTGGGAACGCGGACTCTACACCTTCCTCGATGAGGTAAAGTCAGACCTCCTCGTGCGTGTTGAGAAAGAGTGGAACGATGAGGTAAAGAAAGAGATAGAAGAGGCTCTCAAAGAGTACAACCATCAATTCTTTTCAGAACATCAACTTGAAAAGAGTGAAGCGTAGGAAACTATGGCAGTACAGATGAAGACAATTAAAGAGAAGATGGGGACGGTTGCAAACATCAGAAAGGTAACACGTGCGATGGAGATGGTATCTACCTCGAAGATGAAGCGTACGTTGGAGCAGAGAGAAAAGTCCCTCCTCTTCGCAGAAGAAGCGCGGAACCTTCTCGTAAACCTCCACCATCGGCACCATCTTGATCATCCTCTCTTCTCAGAGAAGGAAGGAGATAAGGTTCTCGTTCTCGTTGTCGCGTCGAATCGTGGGCTCTGCGGGGCATATAATACGAACGTGGATCGCACGTTTGGAGAACTTCTCGAAACCTATGATCGTGAAAAGGTGGAAGTTGTGGGAGTAGGAAAAGAAGTGCAAAAAATTGCACTCCGCCACAACGTTCCTCTCATCGCGAATTTTGAGGAATTTTCGGAAATCTATGAAGCTGATGAAGCGCGCTCTCTCCTCAACTTTCTCCTTGAGAAGTTTTCCACGAACGAGTATAAGAAAGTGCTCATTGTATACACAGAATTCATTAATTCACTCTCGTTTCGCCCACGTGTTCGTTCACTTATTCCACTTAATGTTGATGAATTTGAACTGAGTGCGAAGGAAGATGAGCGTGATTACCTCTTTGAACCAAGTAAGGTAGATGTCCTCAACTACGTCGTTGATTACGTCATTCTTACTGTTCTCTATCAGTATCTTCTTGAAAGTCTTGCATCGGAACACTCTTCTCGTGTAATGGCGATGAAGAATGCATCCGATAACGCACAAGAGATGTTAGAAGGGCTTGTGGTGAGCTTCAACAGAGCGCGACAAGCAGCAATTACTCAGGAAATTGCAGAAATTGTGGGAGCGCTTTCTGCTCTCTCATCATAATCATAAGATATATGGAAAAAGGAAGTATTACACAAATTATTGGTCCAGTAGTGGATGTTCGCTTCGAGGGGGAACTCCCGGAGATTTACACCGCGCTTCGCGTTCCTCGCGAGGGAAAGAAGGATCTCATTCTCGAGGTTGTACAGCACATCGGTTCTGGGGAAGTGCGTACAATCGCAATGGATATTACCGATGGTCTCTGGAGAGGGCAGGAAGTGGAGAATACAGGGAATCCTATCTCCGTTCCTGTGGGAGATGTTGTACTCGGACGTATGTTTGATGTGACAGGATCTCCTATTGATGAAAAGGAGGAACCAGAGGCAACGAAGTGGCCAATTCACAGGAAGGCGCCCTCATTTGAGGAGCAGGCGACAGAGGCGAGTGTTCTCGAAACAGGAATTAAGGTGATTGACCTCATCGCTCCTTTCCTAAAAGGAGGAAAGGTTGGACTCTTTGGGGGAGCTGGAGTAGGGAAGACGGTGATTATCCAAGAGCTTATTAACAACATCGCGTCACAGCATGGAGGGTACTCAATGTTTGCAGGAGTGGGAGAGCGAACGCGTGAGGGAAATGACCTCTACCGAGAAATGGAGGAAGCAGGTGTGCTTGATAAGACAGCACTCGTCTTTGGACAGATGAATGAGCCTCCTGGAGCCCGTGCGCGCGTTGCGCTTACCGCACTCACGATGGCAGAGTATTTCCGCGAGGAAGAAGGGAAGGACATTCTTCTCTTCATTGATAACATCTTCCGCTTTACTCAGGCAGGTTCTGAGGTATCTGCGCTCCTTGGGCGTATTCCATCAGCGGTGGGGTACCAACCGACACTCGCAACAGAGATGGGTCAGCTTCAGGAGCGTATTACCTCAACAAAGAAAGGATCTATCACTTCTGTGCAGGCGGTGTATGTTCCTGCGGATGACTTTACCGACCCAGCCCCTGCGAACACCTTTACCCACCTTGACTCTACTGTGAACTTAAATCGTTCGCTCGCAGAGATTGGAATTTATCCTGCGGTGGATCCACTCGATTCTACTTCTACCATTCTCGACCCGCTCGTCGTAGGGGAAGATCACTACCGTGTTGCACGAGGGGTGCAGAGTGTACTCCAGAAGTATCGTGATTTACAGGACATCATTGCGATTCTTGGAATGGATGAACTCTCCGATGAGGATAAGCTCACCGTTGCGCGTGCGCGAAAGATTCAGAAGTTCCTCTCCCAGCCATTCCACGTCGCGGAGCAATTTACAGGAATGAAGGGAATTTACGTTCCTCTTGAAGATACGATTCGTTCTTTTGACGAAATTCTTCAAGGGAAGTACGATCACATCGATGAACAACACTTCTATATGAAGGGGTCGATTGAAGATGTGCTCGCTTCCTACGAGGAGAGCGAAAATGCGTAGTGCATATGGCAACGAACAGAGAAAAAATTCCATTCACCCTCACAACCCCACTTGGCCCTGTATTTCAGGGAGATGTTGATGAAATTGTTCTCACCACAAAGGAGGGGGAGATTACTATTCTCCCTCACCATATTCCACTCGTGAGTTTATTGGCGATAGGGCATGTACTCATCCGAAATGACGGAGAGGAGAACTACTTTGCAATTGATGGGGGAATTGTTGATGTTCGCCACGATGGCTCAGTGGTTGTTCTCTCCCAGCGTGGAGAGGATGCGCGTGAAATTGATATCGAACGTGCAGAGCGTGCAATGGAACGCGCAAAGGAGTACATGAAAGAACAGGGAAGGAAGGAGGTGAAAGATTATCGAAGGCTCCAATACATCCTCAAAAAGGAAGAGAACAGAATTCGTGTCGCGAAGAAGGGACACAGAAGGTAGAGAAAAAGAACGCGAAAGCGTTCTTTTCTCTTCCTGGCAAACCTTCCTTCTGTAACTATTTCATTATTTTTCATTGAGAATTTTGTTAAGATAGATTTCCTCTAATTCTTCTCGTGTGAAGGAGTCGAGCGTCTGTGCAACGAAGACGAAGAGTTTCCCCTCAAGCTCGAGGTTTCGTTTCACTTCCACGATGAGCTCTTCGAGGGGGAGGGGGGATATCCATACAGATGCTTTGAGTTGAACGAAGCGTGCTTTCTTTAAGAGATAACGAAGAGAGTCTTGGAGCTCCTTCTCCTCACGTTTTGCATTCACTACGACGACTCTCCATAACCCATCCCATTCGCGCGGAATAATACTTTCTGGAGAGAGGAGTTTCATTTGGGTGAGTTTTTGTTTTCCTGTTTTTGTGATTGTGATGAAGGTAGAGAATTCTGTATCGTATACCTTCACGAGTCCATCCTCTTCCATTTTTCGAATTTTCCTCTGTATAAGGTATTCAGGCTTCGTCTTTCTTCCGGGGTCTATCTCAGTAATGATGAGTGCAATTTCTTTTACAAATTGTGATTTCTTGTGTGCTTTCTTTTCTGTGAGCTTTCGTAGGATTATTTTTTGTATTGCATACTTCTCCATAGCACTGAGCAGTATAGCACAAAAAACAGAGAAAATGCAAGAGAATTGAA
>JALVPH010000010.1 GCA_027031875.1 Candidatus Parcubacteria bacterium
CCGAGCGCTTTGAGCATATGCCCAAAGTTCTCCTCAATCTTTTCATCGCTGTGTCCAAGAATGCGAAGGATAGATCGAAGAATTTCCGGATCGTGCGCACGAATCGATCCTCCTCCGATCTCGTACCCATTCAAGACAATGTCGTATTGTGCAGCAATAATGTTTTCGATATTTTTTCCTGCTTTCAAATCCTCTACAAATTCAGGTTTTGAGAGAGAGAAGGGGTTGTGTGTGAAGGTCCATTCTCCTTGTGCTTGTGGATCGTCAGAGTCGGCAGCCTTCTCAAAGAACGGAAAATCAACAATCCATACGAACGCAAGAAGATTTGGGTCATTCTTGTCTTCACGAATATCAGGACGGTCAGTTCCATACTTCTCCATCACTTCTGCGTAGCTCATGCGAGGGAATGGAATCTGCTGAATACGCTTCTCTGGGTAGAGTTCCTTTACGAGCGTGATGAGAAGTCGCTCGTTGAGTTGAATGATATCCTCCTCTTCCACGAACGACATCTCCATATCGAGCTGGGTGAACTCTGGCTGCCGATCCCCCCGCAAATCCTCATCGCGAAGACACTTCGCAAACTGGTAGTAGCGCTCCATCCCCGCGGACATGAGGAGCTGTTTATACTGCTGTGGTGATTGCGGGAGGGCGTAAAAGTGGTGAGGAGTTAAACGAGAAGGAACCACATAATCACGCGCACCTTCCGGTGTTGATTTTGTGAGGATAGGAGTCTCGATCTCCACGAAATTCTCCTTATCGAGTTCTCGACGGAGAATCTGCATCGCCCTTGCGCGCATACGAATGTTGTTCTGCATTCGCTCTGTGCGCAAGTCGAGGTAGCGATTCTTTAAGCGCACCTCCTCGTTAATCTCACTCGTGTCAGAGGTGATTTCAAATACCGGAGTTTCAGCCTTATTGAGAATCTCAAAACCGGCAATTTCAAGCTCTACATCTTTATTAAAGAACGGCCTCTTCCCTGTTTTCTCTACCTCTTCACGATACGCTTTCGCTTGTTTATCATTTCGCTCCTGCACTTTCCCCTTCACCGCAACAACCCACTCCGGTCGCAGAGTTTTTGCTACTTCCAACACCTCAGGTTTTCCAAAGACCACCCCTTGTACCTTTCCTGTCGCATCACGAAAATCAAAGAAGGCCATCTTTCCTTGGTCTCGTTTTACATCTACCCACCCCTTGATGAGGACTTCTTCCCCTCTCTTCTCTGAGAGGTCTTTAATCATTGTTCGTTTCATAGACAGAAGCATAGCATAAAAAAGAATTTATGGAGATTAGACTCCCCCTATCCCTTGGAGAAAATAACCCACGAGGAATGAAATGAGTGACGCTGTTCCCCCAATGAGAAGCGTTCTGAGAATGTTCTTCATATGAGATGTCTTCGTCACTCTCGCACCGATGTATCCAATAAAAACGAAGGAGAAAAAGGCAAGTGTGATAGAAAGCCTCACGTCAGCACCTCGAAAGGAAGGAATGAATGTGGAAATGAGGAAAGGGATGACAGGGAGTGCCCCAAGCGCGACGAATGAGGAAAAAGTAACGAACGCCTTTTTGAATGCGATTTTTTTACTTTGTGCCTCGCTCCGCTTGAGATCCATCTCAGAGAGTGCGGAGAGGTAGTTGGAGGACCCCATCGAGAATCCATCAGCAAGCACATTCGCAAACCCAAGGATAAAGATATACACCGGAGAAAGCTCTGCCCCTATCGATGCGGTAACAATTGCAAAGGTCGTCACCACTCCGTCGATAGATCCATACACGAACTCCGGGAGGTAGGTATTGAAAAAACGACGTAGCATACGCTGCGTATTGTAGTGAAAGTGAGCATTTTGAAAAGAAACAGGGCTTAGTCGCCCTGTTTATTATCTTTCTCGCCGCGCTCCATCTTCTTTATTAAGTCTCGCAACTGCGCGGCTTTTTTGTAATTTTCTTCTTCTATCGCCTCCTCTAATTGCTTTTTGAGAGAGGTAATTTCCGTTGGAGGAAAGACATTCCTCCAATCTTCCTCTTTGAGTGATCTAATGGCGGATTGCTCATCCTCTGGATACTGAGCAATCTCATCGTCACTCCACTCATAAGAGGAATGGATATCAACATCCTTCATTCGCAAAAATAGTTCAGGATGTTGATATACCCACATCATTGCGACTAATGATGCGGGGAACCACAGTATGTGGTTCACTGGCGAAAGATCAATAACGAAATCTCTCGCCTTGAAGGTAGAGCCAACGCGCTTGATATAAAATCGCGTTTCTGATCCCTCCTTATAAACTCTCGCATCCCAAGGGATTGCGAAAGTCTTGTCGTCGAAATAGACGTCTACTATTTCGACGAACCCCCCCTCCCCTTGTCGCAAGTGTCTCACCTGCTTGGGGATGAGGACATTAAATAGTTTTTTCCCCATAATTTTATTTTTTCTTTTATTCTTCCATTCTTCTAGAAAAAAGCAAGTGAAAAACTCTCTGTTTTTCACTTGCTTTCCCTTTTCTAGTGCTTTTAGAAAGCGAAGATTGAATACCAAGGCTTCTTCACTTCTATAAGTTTCCCATCCTCTGCGTTCACTTTCACTTCAACCTCCCCCGCAACTGAGAAGAGTCCGAAGAGGTGAAACTGCTTTGTTGCTTTCACGCGGTAGTGCATCTCATCTCCTTCTGACTCAACAGAGATATCATCAACGCTCGCGAGCTTGAGCGGTTTCATAATCTTCTCTTTGAGTTCTCTTCTCAACACATCCACCTCATTCTTCCCGAGCTTAATTTGGACAGACCCAACAATCTTCCCTTTCCCCTCTTGCGAGTTTTTCATTCGCTTCATCTTCTCTCTCAACTCCTCATGAAAGCGTGTGCGCGTACTCTCACTCACTCCGAGACGAAGTCCGTTATCTCCTTTTGCACATACCTGAACCCTCGCGTGGATAGGGAGAACTTTCCCGTTCTCTTGATCTGAGTTGCGAAATTCATCAACCACTTCTACCGCTTTTACTCCGCGGATTGCACCAATCTTCTCTCCTTGCATTTTCCCTTCAGTAGTATCTGCCCTTACGTGTGCAGTTACAGATGGGATAAGCTTCTTAACAACCGCTTCTCCACTTCCCTCTCCATGGACTACTGATACTTCACTTTCTCCATTTTGCACACGCACATGTGCTGCACCATTCCCTGAGGAAGAGAATGCAAATGTGGCAAATGGAATGAGAATTGAACTCAAGCTTACAATGAAATACTTCTTCATACGATGCATATATTTCTTACCTGCTAATCACGTGTGAGTATACCAGGTATGTGTCCATTTTGAAACCTTTAAGGGTTGTCGCCCACTCACTTTCCCTTATACTCAACGCGGTATGCAAAAGAGAGTGCGGGTAGAAAAATTAAGCCTAAGTGGGCATGGGATTGCGTACGACGAGGGAGTCCTATACTCCATCCTTGGTGTATTCCCGGGAGATGAGGTACTTATTGAGGAGTATAAGGAACGAGAAGGAGTTCGCTATGGAAAAATCCTCTCAATCCTCACCCTCTCTCCAATGAGAATCCACACCCCTGAGAGAGCACCATTCTACGACACAAACGCTCCTTGGAGATACCTTCATCCAGATGAAGAGAATAGGGTGAAAGAACAACTCTTTCGAGAACTCTATAAAAACTATCCATACGACGGAAAAATACACTACCATGCACGAGATGAAATTGGATACCGAAATAAAATTGCGCAACTCTTCATTGATACAAAAGAGGGTATTGATTTCGCAATGTACACACGAGGAGACGGAGAAACGCGAAAAGTTGTACAAAAGGAAAATATTCTCGCTCACCCACTCCTTGAAAAAAGCGCAAAACAATTTCGCCAATTCTTCCGACAACAAAAGATTAGCGCAAATGAAATAAAGTATCTCATTCTTCGCTACTCATTCTTAGAAAATCGAGTCGTTGCACTCGCACTCTTTCCACAGACGAGTAGAAAGAAGCTTCCCATCAAAAGAACTGAGTGGGAACGCTTTTTCACCCAACACAAGACAACAGTAAAAGGCATCGTTGTTGCACACTCCCCCGCAGGAATCCGCTCCACCTTCTCTCCAAAAACCTTCTTTTCAATTGGAGAAACCAATATTCAAGAACAGATGCTTGATAAGGTATACACCTTCTCCCCCTCCCTCTTCTTTCAAATTAACCCAAGAGGGTTTAGTGAAATTCTCCAAGATGTGCGGTCATTCATTACAGAACACATTCCTCATCATACCTCCCTTCCTCTCCTCGATCTCTTTGCAGGTGTTGGGCTTATCGGAATTGCACTCGGAGATCTCGTTTCAGAGGTCATTTCTGTGGAACGAAGTCCTCTCTCTTCTCACTATGCGCAAGAGAATGCACAACAGAACAACATTCACACCTTTTCTGCGTATGAGAGAGAGGTGGCAGAAGCACTCACTCTCATCCAATCAGAGCAAATTCTCGTCCTCGATCCACCGCGACGAGGATTGCGAAAAGAAACACGAGAAAGGATTCGCGATGTTCGCCCTCGCTATGTTATCTACATTTCTTGTAATCCAGAAACGCAAGAGCGAGATATTCGTGAATTTTATGAACACTACCACATCCATTTCCTCAAAGCGTATAACCTGTTCTCAAAAACACCGCACACTGAATCGCTCGTGATTCTTGAGAGAAAGGAATAGAGAGACAAAAAAAAGCGGTGCATTGTGCACCGCATCGCGACCTGGGGCGGGATTCGAACCCGCATCAACCGCTTAAAAGGCGGTTGTTCTACATTGAACTACCCGGTCGTATAGCTGTATATCATAACTATGATTTCTTAAGCGTCAAGTCTCCTATTTAATTCTTCTGGAGTCATAAGAGGAACACCCAACTTTTCTGCTCTTTCCTTTTTTGAACCTGGTTTCTCTCCTACAATAAGGTAATCCGTAGAAGCGCTCACTTGTGAGCTTACCTTCCCTCCTCGCTCCTCGATTTTCCTTTTGAGTTCCTCTCGCGACATTCCCTCAATTGTTCCGGTAATCACAAATCGCTTTCCGCTAAAGAATGGATCCAGCTTCTTTCTACCTGCTTCACAGGAAATGGTGAGGATGGAACGTAAGCGCTCATACTCTTCCCTATTCTTCTCGTTCCGAAACCACTCTATCACTGAATCAGCAACCACATCGCCTACTCCAGGAATTGAGACAAGCTCTTCTCTTGTCACCTCCGGAAGCTTCTGCGGATTCCTGATTTTTTCTGCAATGAGTTTTGCCACTTCTTCCCCCACGTGCGGAATTCCAAGTGCAGTGAGGAAAGCGCGGAACGAGGTCTTCTTCGCTTTCTCAATTGCATTGAAAAGGTTTTCAATGCTCTTTTCCTTAAACGAAGGGAGCTGTTCCAAATCCTCCTCTGCGAGAGAAAAAATATCTGAAGGTTTCGTCACAAATCCATATTCTAAAAGAAGTTCAATCGTTTTCTCTCCTAACCCTTCAATATCGAGTCCTTTCTTTGACACGAAGTAGCGTAACTGTTGGAGAAGCAATTCTCGCGAATGTGGATCATCTAGTTTCCAAATTTTCACTCCACTCGGAGAGATTTCTTCATGTGCATTGAGTCCTTCCCTTTCTACAATCTCCCTCACATCTACTTTTTTTGCACCCTTCTGGCGAAGTCGTGGAAGTGTCCGCACGATCTTCGGAATAATATCACCAGACTTCTCTACGATGACCGTATCTCCGTAGTGAAGATCAAGGCGCTCAATTTCACTCGCGTTGTGGAGCGTTGCACGCTTCACCGTAGAACCATCAATCAACACAGGATCAAGAATTGCAACAGGAGTGAGCACTCCAGTCCTCCCTACCTGGAGAGCTACATCACGAAGAACGGTTGTCTTCTGCTCTGCGGGAAACTTGTAGGCAATTGCAAAGCGAGGTGCTTTTGCGGTATAGCCAAGAACGTCCCACAGTTTGCGCTCGTTCAGCTTGATTACAATTCCATCAATACCATACGGCATTGAACGTCTCCACTCTACCCAGCTCTCATAAAATGACTGAATCTCTTCTACTGAAGAAACCACACGATACTCCTTATTTACCGAAAACCCTTGCGATTGAATGAAATCGAGCTCCTCCTTATGAGTAGCAAAGCGCACATTGAAAGAGTTGAAATCATAGAAGAAGGAGTGAAGATTGCGTTCCTCTACTACCCTCACATCAAGTTGGCGAAGCGTTCCTGCTGCGAGGTTGCGCGGATTCGCGTAGGTTTTTTCTCCTCGCTCTTCTTGTTCCTTGTTTATTCGCTCAAAATCCTGACGTGATATCCATACTTCCCCTATGAAAGAGAGAAAGTGAGTATCTGGAATAGTTATTGGGATATCTCGTATTACCTTCACGTTCTCTGTCACATCCTCACCTACCACACCGTCTCCTCGCGTTGCAGCACGAACGAGTGAACCATTCTCGTAATCAAGTATCACCTTCAACCCATCGATCTTTAACTCCACGACATACTCGAGCTTCTCTCGATGGACTCCCTCCTTTTCGAGCATGCGAAAAAGGCGCTCCTCCCATTCGACGAGCTCCTCGTAGGAAAAGATGTTGTCAAAAGACCACTGACGAAAACGATGACGCACCTTCGCAAACTTTTCATTCGTCTTTCCTCCCACCTTCTGAGTAGGTGAATTCAGATCTCTCAATTCCGGATACTTCTCTTCAAGCTCAACAAGCTCCCGATAGAGCGCATCGTACGCTTCATCAGATATCTCGGCAGCATCCTCTTCGTAGTAGAGGCGAGAATGGTAACGTATCTCCTCTGCGAGTTGTTCCATCTTCTCGCGTATTTCATCTCTTTTTTTACCTCTATATTCCATAACACGATTCAGTAGTTTGATTGCTTTATGAGGAGGTGAATTAACTCCCTAATTTCACTGTGTAGGAAGAGCTAATTCTTCGTTCGAGGAGTTTTGGATTCTTGAAATCTGGAAGTGCAATACTCCCATTCACATCCTCTACACAAGTATTAAAGCCGACAGAGGTAATACGTACATCAATAACTTGACTTCCATTTTCTTCTCTTTGTTTTTTCTCAACAAGAACATATGCGCATCCTGTCTCCTCTGGTATTGTGAGGTTAAAAACAGAAGCATCCACTTCTGGATACCGAAAAGAAAAGAGATTGGTATATCCAGAAGCTGCGTCATCGACGGGAAGTTTTCTTACATTGATTTCATTTCCCCCACAATGGAAAGAACTACTATATCCATCCACTGCATCGATAGGAAACTCTGTTCCTATGATGTAGGGAGAAATATCGTGGTAGAGTGCACACTCAAGGGCAGAATTAGCAACGTAAAATGCTTTTTGGGATTCCCTAGTATAGGAGGAGATGATTACCTGTTTACGCGCGATACTATACATTCCAGAAGTTACAAGTAAAATGATAAGAGAAACAACCATTGCAAAGAGGACAACAAAACCTCCTCTCCTATTCGAGATACTATTCAATTGTTTCCTGAAAGGTAACATAGTAATACAGCTAATCATTATTGATAGAGATAGAGATTTTCCCCATAACTCACACCTCCTCCAGGCCATGTGGTCTCTACAAGTACATAAATTTCTTCATTTTCTCCATCGTTAGACGGTGCAATCCGAACCTTCCTCTGGAATGGTGTCATATTCCCTCCTCCAGGTTCATCATGATAAGTCTGAAAGTAATATTTCTCATTTTCATCAAAGAAAACCTTACATTCTGAACAATTTCCCAACACAGGGGAGCCATTATCAATATAAAAATTACAAGTTCCAGTCCCCCCAAAGCATCCGTCATCATCAAATATTTCTGGACCACCAAAGAGACTATGCCACTCGAGATTCGTGATACCCCGATTGAGAAGTGCTTGATCACGAATATTATGGACAAGTTCTACTGCCTCCAATGAAAGGTAATTCCCGATAAGACTCTCTTGTGAAGATCTCGAAACCTTCAAAGAACTTGCACTTACAGAAATAAGCAAAGAGAGGGCTATAGTAAAGATAACTACTGCAATGAGCATCTCAATAATAGTGAACCCACGTGATATTCCTTTTTTTTTGATTTTGTAAAACATACATTTTCTCGGTAATTTATGTAAACCATCTACACATCAAGTTCGCGTTGTGATACTAAGGTTTGTACAACAAACTCCTTAGTCTCATTTGGATACTTCCCAACAATCTGCAACCAAACGAGTGGCTGTTTCATATCATCACTACCTGTATTCATAACACGAATCCGTACTTGCTCTACAGTGATTTGTGTAGCGTTTGTAAGTTCCTCTGTAAGAGAATCTCCTCCGGAATTGTATATTTTTCTCATTATTCTTCCATTCTCTAGGTAATAAAGCATGTACCCTCTCTCATCGGAAGAATCAAATCCAATGAATGCGCCATTTGAAATTACCCCTTCTCCATCCTGTGTATTTCCTGACTCATTTCCTTGTGGAGCAAAGTAGTAATTCTTTCCAAGACGAAGTTCACGAGTGAGATTCTCTAATACATAGTCAAGTGCGTCTACTACTTTTTTCTTCTTCTCTATATACTGATTAGACTTCATCACTGTCACCAAAGCGGTGATTCCCGTCGTCACAACAAGTGCAAATACCGCAACAGAGACCATCATCTCGACGAGGGTAAACCCCCTCCTTTTTATTAACTTTTGCTTACCCATAAACAACATAGAACTTCTCAATTTACATAAATATTTCCTATGGAATTAATCGTAACACTCTTTAACACATCACCTCCAGTTGACGAAGTAATATTAATTGTCACTACACTGTACTGTTTAGGAGATGAAGAGCCTCGGCGATAGATGATGTAAGCATCAGGATACGGACGCTGAAACGATATCGAGAGGACACCATCATTATCATTTTTCCTTACACATTGAGTACCATCACACACATCAATACTTGCAATCGACACATCAGAAGAATATATCTTACGTTCGTCTAAGATAGTATCTTCACCATCTGAAAAATAGAAATTATTATTTGGTCCGGAGTCCTCAAAGAGGTCTACTACATTCGACCCTATTTTTATGGCAACTCCACGAACTGAACGGTCGTGGGTAATATCTCTCGCTTCACCAGTAACATCATAGTATTGAGATTCGGTAGTCGAATTATAGAAATCTTCTCCAGCAAGCACATGACCAGAAGCAGAAATACCATACACTTGAGCTTGTCGTAGTGTGAGTGCGATATCTTCTGCAAGATTTGTCGCTTCTACTTTTTCTTGTGCTTTCCCATAATTAAACATCGATATAGAGAGCATAATCACAAAGATACTTATCACTACGATAAGCTCTACGACACTAAACCCTTTCTCTTTACTTTTTTTCAGACTTTTTTTTCTCATAGAAGTAGAAATAGAAACTAGAGAGGAAAGATAGACACTGCACTCGCAACTGTAATTATAGTTGCAATAATAAGGTATGGTGCAAAAGGAACCTCTCTTTTTAGGATAGCATCCTTAGAAAAATGAGACAAATGTTTCTTTATAACTCCATACCCAATCAGTATAAAAGAAGTAAATGTTCCAATCCAAAATGCGAGAAAAATTGCAGACCACCCATACCGTACCCCAAGGAGGAAACCAAGGGATACCATCAATTTTGGATCCCCTAGCCCTATCAGCTTTCCTTTGGAGAAATACCAGATGAGGGCGAAAGGGAGTGGGATGAGAATTCCCGCAAGAATATGTGAGAGTGATGGGATATGAAAACCAACAAACGTAAACACCCCATCGACGAAACGGAAAAAGAACATTCCCACAAAAGTTAAAATCGCGAGCACAACATTGAATTCATCAGGGATAATCTTGTGTCTCACATCGTAAAAGAGGATAATGAGAAAAATTGATACAACAACGAAGAGGTAGAGAGTCGCAAAAAGGTAGTCTCCTGAGAGGAGTATTTTATGAGAAGAGATAAAAGAACGCGCAAATATGACTGCGAAGAGGAGTGCGGAAAATAATTCCGCGAAGAACACATCAAAAGGTATCTTCGCGTTACAATGACGACATCTCCCTCTTTGGATAATCCACGAAACAAGGGGAATAAGTTCATACCAACGGAGTCGTGCACCGCATGAGAGACAGTGAGATCTTCCACCTAACGATTTTCCTGTGTGGAAACGCAACGAAACAACGTGGAGAAAACTTCCTATAATTGCACCTAATATTGCACTAAAAAGAAGGAGTGTATAGTATAGCGAATTCAACATAACAGCAGAGATTTTCTTAGTCTAATTCCCGTAAGAGGATTTACTCCGCAAATCATAAGGTCCATACGCTCCATCTCCTCCATCAAAATCCTCCTTAGCTCCATGACATTTGTGGTTGTAGGGGCTCACCATCTTACCTGCATCATGATCGATACTAAGAAACCTTTGTTCCCCTCCCTCAAAAAATGCACCTATATGGTAATCATAACATTTTCCATTTGAAGATGCTGCGAGTGCAGAGTAGAGGTAGGTATTTTGGTTAGGTTCAATTTGTGAATCTTGATTAGCGTCTACAAAAGATTTTGCGGAATCATTAGTATAATCAGGGTTTATAGGGACATACGGGAGGAAATCTTTTAATTTCTGCCCATAAACACAACCATTATGAATATCCGGTTCTAGTCGTGCAGGATACTCTCCACACGCGAGTTTATACTGCTCAATCGCAAGACGAATCTTGTTGATATCTGAAACACGCACTCGATCTCGCGCTTGCATCCTATACTTATCCACATTCACAATAGTGAGAGTAGCAAGAATTGCGATAAGTGCAGATACGACCATAAGTTCAACAATAGTAAACCCTTTTTTAGCGTCTTTTTTTAAACATCTCATACGGTGAATACTATACCATAAGTTGAATAATTTCCCCATACATCACACTTTCTTCATTAACATCAATAGCATGAACCTGATTCTCTTTTAAGGGGAACAGAGAAGTGATTTTCTCAAGGACCGAGGATCGTAGAAAAGCATTTCCGTATCCTATTCCACCACTGAACGCAATTGCGTCAAGTCCTCCCATAAGGCCAGCATATGCGGAAATACGTTGTACAATTTCTGATACGAATATACGAAATGCAAGCAAGGATTCCTCATCTCCATGCTCTGCTTGTTCAAAGATCCTCTTTGTATCTTTTGATCCAAGCACTCCGTAAAACCCCGACTCATTATTGAGGATACGATAAACATCTTCAACAGAAAATCCCTGTGCAGTGAGAATTGGATAAATACCTAAATCAACGCTTCCAGATCGTGTAATCATAGGAATTCCGGAAACTGGAGTAAGCTCCATTGTGGTCGCAAATGACTTCTTGTTGCGTATTGCGGTAATAGAACACCCTCCACCAAGATGTGCAACTACAAGTTTTTCCGGGAATTTTTTCCCTTTTCCCTCGTATTGTTTTTCGAGAGTATCCACAACCGATTGAAGTGCAATTCCGTGAAAACCATACTTTCTTAAATGAAAACGGTCACGAATCTCTCGATTAATGAGGTAGGTTCTGTGCTCTTCTGGAATCGTACG
This sequence comes from Candidatus Parcubacteria bacterium, assembly GCA_027031875.1. Classification (GTDB taxonomy): domain Bacteria; phylum Patescibacteriota; class Minisyncoccia; order Phycocordibacterales; family UBA1006; genus UBA1006. The sequence goes on from JALVPH010000010.1 coordinate 11,552, forward strand.
GTGAAAATGCGTATCAAAAATCGCAACCACCCTACTAGATGGGTAAATCTCTCTTATCAGTTCTATTCGTTCTACCGCAAGTGTATTATGGATTGGCGCAAAAAGTGTAAATTCACGTATACGCGAGAGTACCTCATCTGTAACAAATGTTGTTTCATCTTGCTCACCCCCATGAACAACGCGAATCCCAAATACTACTTCACTTGTGCCTTGAAGTTTTTCAAGAAAAGAACGAAAAGATGCAATGTCTGGTAATTTTTCTTCAGAAAGAACCTCTCCATCAAGAGAGAACGCTTTTACCTTTGTTGCCGTCGATCCTGGGTTTACAGTTACAATAATACTTTTGTGATCAAACATAGTTACATCCTAGCATATTCACTCAGAAACATTACAGGTAATAGGTTTCGAAAGTTGATAGAGGAGATAGAGATTTGAAAGGAGAACAAAGATGAGGCCGATAACAGAAATGAGATATGCATTCGTTTGAAAGAATTGCATATATGCCCCTAAACCAAGAAAGGTAATGAGCGGAGCGAGAATAAATGCTCCACACGAAATACAACCAATCCCGAAAAAGCCGAGAATGATTCCCCCAATACTCGTGAGAAAGGTTTTGTGTGTTGCCGTAATAAATTTCCCTTGTCGCTTCGCATAGGCAACAAAGAGGAATACATTTAGTGCAATAAGGATAGAGAGAAAAATGGTAACGAGACGGGAATCCCAAAGGTGGTCACTACAAGTCGCATAGGTATAAGAATAAAAGAGTTGAATTTTACGGATAAGCGTCATTTCAGAAACACGGAACGAATCACGAAGGATGTGGTACACTGGAATCACTTTAAGAAGAGTAAAAAAAGAGAAACTAAGAAGAGTAAGCATAAGAATATTTCGCTTCCTACGAAAGAGAAAGCGGAGGGTATACCACATATCTTTTAGGTGTCGTGATGTCATATGCGAGATTATATCACAGAATTGAGAAGAAGTGCGGACGTAAGTAAGTACGCTCATTTTTCCACAAAAATACTTGCAAAAAATTCCGAAGTATGGAATGATGTAAACAAACCCATAAAAACCGCGACAATGAAAAAAATTTTATTTTTTGCAATGTTAGTGGGAGCGCTGACATTGCAATCCTGCGACGCTCTGTACTATATGAGCGTTGGTGTAGAATACGGGGATCCGTACTACGACCCGTATTACTACACATACCCAGCCCCTGTTGTTGGGCCGGACGGGCTGGAGTACAGCCCGGCTAACCCGACTGTGCGTCGGGTATACTATCCCTACTACTATTACTATAGGGATAGTTATCGGTACGACGATTACTATCGTCGATACCGATGCCGTCGATATCCTTACCGATACCGACGATAAAAAAATGCACCTTTCGGTGCTTTTTTCTTTTTCCAAAATCCTTTACCCTCACAAAAGTGACACACTATTCACGATCGTGAATAGTGTGTCACTTTTTCTTTTAGCTCTCAATCTTACTTCATATCAACGATCTGGGGGAATCTGCGCGTAGTTAATAAGGAAACGCGCAAGATTTCGAAACGGTTCAATGAGTGTCTGTGAAGAATACTTCACTCCTTTCGGATCTACTGTGAAGAGGAATACAAGGTAACGAGGTTGGTATGCAGGAAAGTAAGCAACGAAAGAATGGAGGTGCCTTGTTTCATCATACCCTCCTCCCTTCTTTGGAAGTTGCGCAGTTCCCGTCTTTGCTGCAATACGATAGTGAGGGAACTTCCACTTCCCGCTGTGATACGAATCAAACACATTCACGAGCATACGAGAGATTTCACCCGCCGTCTCCTCTGAGAGAACACGCTCTCCTTCTCTCGGCTTCGCACTCTGTTCAACTCCAGAAGTGTAACGAATTGTGCGCATAAGGTGTGGTTGAACAGGCACTCCACCGTGCGCGAGCGCGGAAAATGCTTTCACGAATGCGATGGGAGAAACGGCAATTCCCTGCCCAAACGACATATTCGCAAACTCGATATCGCGAGGGCTTTTGAGATTCTTTGTGAGACCCTCCACATCACCAGGGAGATCAATTCCGCTCTCTTCCGGAAAACCGTATCGCGTAAAGTAATCACGAAACACCTCCTTCGGAATCTTCTTCGAGACGAACACCATTCCGGTGTTGAGTGATTGATTGAGCACATCCTGCATCGTTACCCACCCTCTCCCTTTTCGGTCAAAGTTCCATATCGTGTGCTTTCCCACTTTCACGAAACCTTCGTCGTAGTAGGAAGTCTCCGCATCCACGAGATGGTTATCGAGCGCAATTGCCATCACCACTGGCTTCATCACAGAGCCAAATTCGTAGCGGTTGCTCACGAGCGGGTTGCGAAAGCGAGAGAGTGGAAAACGAGAGAAGGTATTCGGATCAAAAGAGGGAACCGCATCAATTGCGAGAATCTCTCCTGTCTCTGGGTCCATCACAATCCCCCCAGTGAGTTGAGAGTTCCACTTTTTATGAACCGCAGTAATCTGTTCATCAAGTGCAAGCTGTATTTCTGGGTCAATGCTCGTGATGACATCACCTTCTCTAAACACTCCTCCCCCCTCTTTCAATCCGCGAAACAAAAGCACAAAAAAGTTTTCGTAGAGACTCTCCTCCTTCCGTTGGAGCACCTCATCGTAGAATCGTTCGAGTCCATACCTCCCGCGATAGAGTCCATCGTCTCCGTATGCGAGGAAGCCAATCGTCTGAGCTCCTGATTCCTGGAACGGATAGAAACGCCACTTATCAACATCAAAAGAGAAGGCCTCTAACGGTTTCGTCGCGTCTCTCAATTCATTCTCCTTGTTATACTCAATGTTCCGTACGAGCTCATAGTAGCGGTTCCCCTCCCTTCGTAACTTCATAAGGAGAGACCACGTATCCTCAAGACTCCGCGTGTAGGAGAGTTTTTTAAGAAGGGGGTAGAGTTGTTTGAGGTCTTCACGTTTTACCTTCTGCGCATTCACCACAAGCTTCCATCCACGCTTCTGTCCGGCGGCAATTGAGAGAAAATCATCCTTCCTTTGAAAAAAGATTGTTCCCCGATTGAATACATTTCCATTGTACCCGAGATACTGATGCTCCGACTGTTCGCGATACGTTGCTCCTTCAATCACTTGAAGAAAGAAGAGGTTCGCAATGAGGATAAGAGAAAAAAAGACAGCAGCAAAAAAGAGGAACGTTCCTCTCCCGTTAAACGGAACTCTGTCTCTTTTTCGTGCGGAGCGTTTCTCCATAGTACCCTTTCCTCTCACGGTTAGTCACGCACAATTGTTGCATCTTTCCGAGCAAACGCAAATCTCGTTTCCTTCTCAAGCGAAACGTAGGTAATAGGAACGTTTTGAAGCGCACCCCCCTCCTCACTCGCGAGAAGCTGTCTCTCGTGATAGAACCTATTCTCCTTTGTCGCGAGATCTGCTTCCAGCTGCGCAATGTGCTTCCCTAGCGTTTTCATCCTTCCTCCTTTTCCAACAAGTGTTGCAGTCCCTCCCATGTAGATGGCAAAGGAAAAGAGAAAGAATGCCAACGCAAGATAGCCCATTCGCGTGCGTACTATTCTATTGTGCTTTTTCTTCATCATACTCAAAACTTCGTTCAATTACGCGTAAGAGTGCGCTTCTGGAAGGAGGATTTTTCCCTTTCTCCTCTTCTGAAGCACGAATTGGTTTTTTCGTGAGGAGTCTTCCTTGTCCCTGTGACGCGCGCGCTCTCATAAATCGTTTTACAATACGATCTTCAAGACTATGGAAACTTATCACGAGGAGTCGCCCTCCAGAATTGAGGAGTGAGAATGCTGCCTCTAATCCATCGCGAAGTGCTCCAAGCTCATCGTTCACTGCAATGCGAATTGCCTGGAAGGTTCGTGTCGCAGGGTGAATTCCTTTCCTATGAAAGCGTTGAGGAATTGCAGCTGCAATAATCTCCGCGAGTTCTGTCGTCCGTTCAATACCCCCCTCTTCTCGCGCGCGGACGATTGCCCTCGCGATGCGTCGAGCGAAGCGCTCTTCTCCGTAGGAGCGAATAATCTCAGTGAGGGAATCTTCGCTCCATTCATTCACTACATTCCACGCAGTAAATGGATAGCTTCCCTTGTCGAGTGAGAGTGTCATTGAGAGTGGTCCATCGTGGAGGAAGGAAAATCCCCTCTCTGGGTTCTCAAACTGATTTGAACTCCACCCAAGATCGAGAAGAACGCGGTCAACGCCCTCAATGCCCTGCGAACGAACGAGGGTATCCATTTCCCGAAAGTTTCCATTGATGAGAATTACTTTTGGGGGAAGTCCAGCGAGTCGCTCTCTTGAAATAGCAAGTGCAGAAGCATCAACATCAATCCCAATAAGCGTTCCCTCTTTTGAGAGTCGTCGTGCAATTTCATAGCTATGCCCTCCCCCGTTGATTGTCCCATCTACCACACACTCCTTCCCTTTGAGATCCATATACTCAAGCACCTCATTGAGGAGAACGGGAATGTGTTTTGATGAATCTCCTCTTCCCATACATCTAAATCATCCCTACAGAACCGAGCTTCTCCGCAATGAGGTCTGACTTCTCGCGAAGTGCCTTTTGGTACTGATCCCATCGTTCCTCACTCCACAACTCAACCTTGTCAGCGAGCCCCACCACAATGACACCTTGCTGTAATCCTGCGTAGTCCTTCAATACGTCAGGAATGAGAATACGCCCAGAAGAATCAATCTCTAACTCGTAGGCACCCCCAAAGAGATGGCGAGCGAAAGCTCTCGCATCAGACTGCCCGAGCGAGAGGTTCTGGAGCTTCTCTCGTAGTTTCTCCCACTCTTTCGTGGAATAGACGAGGAGCGAACCATCAAACCCTCTCGTGAGAATCACCTTCTTCCCCAACTCTTTTCTAAATTTGGAAGGAAGAGAAAGGCGCTTCTTGCTATCGAGTGTATGTCGGTGTTCTCCGAGTAGCATAGATAGTAAGTGAAAAAACAATCAGATCTCGCGAATCTCGGGACAAAATGACATAGATCAGCAGAACATCTTTAAAATATTTATTGCTACATGAATACACCAGAGTGTTCTGCTGATCCATGCCACTTTATCCCACTTCAAGGATACTTTATCCCACGATTCTCTGCAAGTTATTCGTTTCACGCCTGTGGAAAAGCTGTGAATTACCACCTCTTTTCATTGTTTCAGAATGCGTTATACTTCCCTACGGAAGGTTGGCTGAGTGGTCGAAAGCACCGCACTGCTAACGCGGCAGAGGGTCACACCTCTCAAGGGTTCGAATCCCTTACCTTCCGCCAAAAAGAAAAAAGGCGCCTGTAAGCGTCTTTTCTCTATTGAAGAAAACTTCTCCTGCTACTTACTTCCTCAAACTATCACGGATCTCTATAAGCACATCAATCTCACTCGGTCCTTTCTCCTCCTCAACTTTCTCTGCCTCTTTTTTGAGGTGATTTACCGTCTTCACAATAAAGAAGAGTGCAAGTGCAACGATGAGAAAAGAGATGAATGAGTTAATGAAGTTCCCATAAGCAAGCACAGATGCACCTGCTTTTCTTGCCTCCTCAAGACTCACAAAGTGTTTCGTTCCATCTGCCGCAGGTTTGAGGAGGATAAAGAGGTTACTGAAATCAGGAAGTTTAAAGATTCCTGAAACAATCGGCATAAGGATATCTGCGACGAATGACTTCACAATTGTCCCAAATGCTCCCCCAATGACGATTCCAATCGCCATGTCGAGCATGCTTCCTTTTACGGCAAATTCTTTGAATTCTTTCAACATACTTTTTTTAAAAAAATTAAAATTTAGATTTATAAGTTACGCTTTCTTTGCATGCGGAAGGTGTTCACATACAATTCCATCATGATCTCGATCGAGACCCATTACGTCCGTATCGCATGCTTCGTACACCTGCTGTGCTTCCTCCTGCGTCTCAAAATCATCACAATTGTAATTGTAGAATCCTTTCTCTTCTGCATCACAGATCATCCCAATGTTTACAAGATTCCCATTCTCATCACGCTTCATAAGTGACTCTTTGAGAGAACCAGTCTCCCAGAGTTTTTTGAGATCGTAATCATGATTCGTCATTTCAAGCCCTGTTGCAAGACCTGCGACACCACCTACAACAGCTCCCCCTGTTTTGAGAATCTTATTATCGGTTTTATCTCCATACCACCACATTCCCGCCGCAATCGCGATGAGAATGAGAAGCACGATAAGTCTCACGTTTTTATTTCCTCGAATATTTTTTTTCATACAAATTATAAACTTACACGAATAATCTACTCTCTATCTGAAGAGGTTGAGTTCTCTTCTTCAGAAGAACTATCCTCTTGCGAGGGGGATTCATCTTATTGAGAACCACTTTCATCAGAGATAATCTCATCATCCTCATTAGCCTCGAAAACATCTTCACTAGAATCTTCTCCTAACGACGTATCTTCATTATCGCTCGTACCCTCCTCTAAAGAAGCATTTTCGTCTTCAGAGTCTTCAGTGACAGTAGTGTCAGCAGATGCTTGTTCACCCGTCTCATTAGATCCTGTTTCCTCAACTTCATCCTCTGTACCATCCATGGAGCTATCTTCTTGAGTATTCTCTTCGAGGGCAGAACCATCTCCTTCTACATCTTCAACATTCTCTCCTTGATCTACCTCATCTTGCGAGCTTGTCTCGCCTCCTAGTGAATCATCTGAATCACCCTCACTATTGTCTAACAGAGATGAAGTATTACTATTCTGAGAGTCATCTTGAATAGTTGAATCATTAGAATCATTCGTACCGCTTCCACTATCTATCTGGTGATTTAATCCAAGTGATTTATGCGGACACCACGAGTAGCTTGAATTCTTCTCACAAAGTTCTTTCTTAAGAAGTTTATTCTCCTCTTGAAGTCTATGAACATCTTTATCAATTCCAATTACCTTGTGCCAAATTGCCTTGATCGACTCTACAAGCACGGATACAAGTTTCTCGTAATCAAGAGTAAGGTACCCGTCAGATGCTTCATCAACAACCTCCGGAACAACCTCTTCAACATCCTGAGCAATTAAACCAACCTCTCGCTTATCATCAAATCCAAATCGATGTGGAAATCTCTTTGTATTCCAATTATAGCGAACCCCCTGAAGCTTAAGCACTCTATTAAGCGCATCCTCAGAATTCATATTCTCTATCTTTACCTTCAAACGCCTATCTGAATTCGCAACTGGGGAGAGTGCAGTACAATTTGCGTCGAAGATGGTTATAGAGAATGCTCTATCGCGATAGGTATTTGCAGTACTCGAATTATCTCCCTCATGAATGATTACCTGCACATTATTAGAGTTATATGTAGATACATCAATATTCACATCATCACGAGTAGAAGTGGACTCTTCCTTGGACAAGTGAACATAATAATCACTTGTATCTAATGATTGAGAGAAGCTTACGGTATAGCGACCGGTATTGGTTCTGTTTACCGATGAGATAACACCATAGCTATTCGTAACCGTCCCGTTAGCTTGTACCTTTGCTCCTCCAATAACACATGAAGTTGGATTCTTCCACTCAACTCCATTTCCTGTAGAAGTAAGAACTTGCCCTGCAGTTCCTGCAGAATTGTTGTTGTCTTTGAACACCCCTTCAACCCGTATATCACCTGCAATATGAAAGAGGTCACTTGGAACATCAGTGCCTATACCGATATTTCCACTATTTCCATCAATAAATAATTTTCCGTTTCCAAAATCAAGATTATGCCCTCCGAGTGCAAGTGTCCTATCTGTCGTAAGTGCCCCATCCGTTGTGTAAATATTTCGCTGTATGGAAGGAACCCAATCCGTTCCATTCCATACGAGAACTTGACCATTAACTGGATTATTCGTGCTTGTATCTACATCTGAAAGTTTATCAATAGGGATAGAGTTATTCGCAACCTTCGTATTTGTTACAGCTCCAGAAGCTAATTTTGCTTCAGTTACTGCCCCGTTAGAAATGTCTGCGGTTCCAATAGACCCATCTGCAATCTTTGCAGAATTGATTCCATTATCCTTTACCTCAAGCTCATGAGAG
>JALVPH010000011.1 GCA_027031875.1 Candidatus Parcubacteria bacterium
CACCAAACCACCCATTTCATTCAAACCACTCATCACTCCGGACTTGATCCGGAGCCTAGGATATTATTACTCAACTCTATACCATCGCTTCTTTCCGATTTGAATTGTATCTCCGGAATTCAATTCTCGTTCTTCTCCCTCCTGAATCCTTTCTCCGTTTATACGAATTGCCCCTTCTCGAAACAATCTTCGGAGTGCAGACTTACTCTCTCCTGTTCCCTCGTGGAGCGTAAGGAGAACATCACCTTTATTCGATATCGTAGGGATAGTATCTGGCTGTTCCTTCTGTTGCACCTCTCGCACCCACTGTTCACACGCGAGTTTTGCTTCCTCCTCTCCATAAATCTCTGAAACAATTTTCTCCGCGAGGAAGAGCTTCATATCTCGTGGATGTTCTGTTTCAATACGCTTTTTCATTTCCTCGAGATTCTCGTTGGTGAGAAGCTCAAAAGAGAGGAGGAGTGTCTCGTCCGGCCAAGTCATTATCTTCTTTACCATTTCGCTTGGTCCATCGAGGAGAGAGAGCATATTCCCTGTTGTCTTCCCCATTTTGTTTCCCTTGTTATCTACAAGGAGTTTCATAGGAATAACGAATTTTTCCTTCCTATTTTCGTTTTTAAGGAGATCTCGTCCTACCAACATATTAAAGGTTTGATCATTTCCTCCAACTTCTCCATCTACATCGAGCGCTACGGAATCGTAACCCTGCATAAGAGGATAGAGGAACTCGTGAATGTAGACAGGATTCCCCGCTTGAATTCTCCTTCGGAAAAGGTCGCGATCGAGCATTCGTTGCACAGTCATCTGTGAGGCAAGTTGTATCACATCCGCGAAGTTCATCGCGTTGAGCCACTCGCTATTGTAGCGAAGTTCCGCAGGATTCTCTCCATCAAAATTGAGAAAGAGTGACGCTTGCTCTTTGTAGCGTCTCGCGTTTTCGAGCACTTGCTCGTGGGTGAGTGGTTTTCGTACTTGTGATTTATCAGGGTCTCCAATTTGTGCGGTGAAATCTCCAATGAGGAGGATAATCCTATGCCCGAGTTCTTGAAGTTGTCGGAGCTTCCTCAGAGGAATGACATGCCCAAGGTGGAGCGTTGGTCCTGTGGGATCAATCCCAAGGTAGATGGTAAGCCGTTCTCCAGATTCAAGTCGCTCTCTCACAAATTCCTCATTTGGGAAAAGACGCTCAACCCCTCGTGTGAGCACTTCTTCTATTTTTTCTTTTCGTTCCTGTTCGGTCATTACTCCCATATAATAACAGAAGGAGAGAAAAAATGGGAAAAGTTACTTTTTACCACCCCTTTCCCTTTTCCTTTCAAGATAGTTTATGAAGTATCTTTCAAAATCAAATCCAGAATCCCATTTCGCCCATTCTTTGATGAGTGCATCCATCTTCGTCGCTTTCTTTCCCTCCAAACTTTCTGCGTAATGTATGATGATAGAGAGAATCTCCTCAATAACAGGCCATACAGTCCCGTCAGAGTCATCAACTCCATTGAGGAGTTTCTCATTTATCTTTTGCGCTACCTTGAAGAGGTATTTCATTGAACTAATAGTGTGGGGAATGTTTTCAACTCCAGCGAGTATTAAGTCAACCCCTTCACGTAATTCATCTTGGTAGTAAAACCATATTGAAGATGGGCCTTCGTATGGTTTAAGTTTTGAAATCCCTCTTTGGATTGACCTCTTTGGGGTCAATGATTTGAATGATATTGATAAGTCATGGAGATACTTTTCATCGGTCATAGCGTTTTGGCGTAACATTTCTAATGCGAGTGCAATCATATGTTTGCATAGTTGGTCATGTCTTCCCATATAGCAGGTACAGTCTCCTCTATCAAAATTTCGTTTTGATACGATAACCTGATAGGGAGACCCTCCCCTCACAACCGCAGAATAGTCATTGCGGTGTTCTTGCACTTCATTGACTTTTCCATCAAGTGCGAGCTTCCGCGCACGCTCGAACATTGCTTTGTCAACCCTGAATTTAATATCGCTTAAAGTGAATTTTATTTTTTCTTTTTCTCCTGTTCGCATATTTCCATTTTCTCCTTTCTATCGAAAAAAGTAAACTCTAATTCAGATAGCTTAAGTTTCTCATTTTGCATTTCCAATCTCATACTGTGATGAAAAAATGTTCATTTACCCGCAATCGTGAGTAAATGAACGCACTTAAATATAAAAACAGAGTTTACACTTTATTCA
>JALVPH010000012.1 GCA_027031875.1 Candidatus Parcubacteria bacterium
TGGGCGAAGGCTGCAAAGCAAGATGGACGAATGCTTTTGATTGATTTTGCGGTGGAAATGAATGGAGATTGGTTCCCGTGGAGTGGTGTTTGTCATGGAAATAACCCACAGATTTACAAGAATGCGTACCGGCATGGTCTCGATATTTTACGCGGTGAAGGGGTGAGAAATGTTACATGGTTCTTCCATTTTGATATTAATACGAGTCCGGAGGAAGAGTGGAATCTCCCGAAAGAATACTATCCAGGAGATGAGTATATTGATTGGATTGGTTTTAGTGCCTACGGTCCACAGAATGAAGGAGAAGATTATTGGGAAACATTGAGTGAGATGGTGAACCAGCATGCACAGGAGGTAAAAGCGGTAACGCACACAAAACCGCTCGCACTTATGGAATTTGCGGTGACAGATAATAATCCGAATGGAAGTAAGGTGGAATGGTTGAAAGACGCTTTTGAAACAATTTTGCGAGGAAGACCACTTCGTTTTGATGCGATTAACTATTGGCATGAAAATTGGGAAGAGGAAGATGGGGTGTATGCGCTCTTGCGTGTTGATTCTTCACCAGAGGTGCTTGCGACATTTAAAGAATACGCGAAAAATCCACGCTTCTACCCTCCTGTAGAGAATCGCCTTTCTTCACGCACAGAGAAAAGAGATGAGAGGCCTCACTGTGTCTATAATCAAGCGTACGCAGAAAATGATGATGCGGACACGATAGAAGATATTCTCCAACACGCACGCGGATGTTATGTGCTCGTTGATCCTTTTGATATGTCAGCGACTCAGCGACAGAAACTTCCTACTATTGCACAGCAGAATACACTCTCGTGTTATACGAGTATCGGAACCGCTGAGGATTGGCGTGATGACTTTGATACTCTAAAACCTTTTGCGAGTGAAAAGCAATGGGATGAATGGGAGGGTGAATACTTTATCAGTAAAATTTCTGATGAGGTGGTGAATGAGATGAAAGCGCGTATTGCAAAGCTTGCCCATGATGGTTGTGAATTTGTAGAGTTTGACAATATGGATTGGGCTGATGAGGATAATATTGAAGATTATGATTTACAGTTGAGTGAAGAAGACGCGCACAACTACGCACGCACATTGTGTACCTATGCTCACTCACAAGGATTGAAGTGTATGGCGAAGAGTACGAATTTTGATGATGCACTCTTTGATGGACTTACCGTTGAATCGTATCCTGATGATAAAAATTGGTGGGCAGAAAATGAGCTGAAAGGTGTTCTCTGGCGAGGGGATACTGGCTTGGTGGTTCACTATGATGAGAACAATTGTGAGAGTGTGGAACAGTATTACAAATCTCTTTATGGAGATAGACTTCTCTTCTTGTGTGAGGATAGGGAGAATGGATATGTGCATAACTAGAATTAAGTAAGAGTATTGACGACCTTATAAAAATATTATCAACAACTTATCCACAACCCATATTTGCACGTCTGTGAAGTTTTGGTATATTCCTGAGCAGAAAAACACGTTTTTCGCGTGTTTTTCTATGCACAACTCGAGGTCGCGGATCTCTAACAATCAGATCTCGCGAATCTCGGTGTGCTGGATAGGAATTCCTGGCCACTCCCCTGGTAGGAGCACCCGCTGGGAATCTCGTTGAAAGCACATCGTTTACTATCATTTCAATTTTTACATTATTTCTGCATTGTTAGAGATTTGCGACCTTGAGTGTGCGATGAGAAAAGCCGGCTCTGCCGGCTTTTCTTTTGTATGCTATACTTCTCTGTGAGTATGGCAGATGAAAAGAAAGATAAAAAAGAAGTAGGAATAGATCCTGTAGTGAATGAGAAGGAGCAGGAAAAGAGTATTCGAGAGATCCGTGCAAAAGAGGAGGAAGAGTTCGTGAAGCGGGTTGCAGCGAAGTTTGGACTCCCCTATGTTGACCTCTCAGGAACCGTTATCGATACCGATGCCCTCGTGCTCGTTCCAGAGGCAAAGGCACGGGTTGCTCAACTCGCTCCTTTTAAAATTCGCGGAAAGGAACTTCACGTTGCGGTACGTTCTCCCAATATTCCCGAGGCAAAGAAGGTTATCGAAGAGTTAAAAAAAGAGTATGACGTAATTGTCTACATTGTTTCCACTCGCTCCCTTGAGAAAGCGTGGGCGCGTTACGCAGATGTAGACCTCACGCACGGGGTTCACGGTGGGTTACTTGATATTGATCAGGAAAATATCAAGCGAATTTCGCAGGATATCAAAACGAACAAGGATATTGCGAGAGAGGCAAAGAGAATCCTTGAGAGCGAATCAAAGAAGAAAGTTTCTGAACTTCTCGAGCTCATCTTTGGATCTGCAATTGCGACGAAAACGTCTGACATCCACTTTGAACCACAGGAAGAACAGGTGCGTGTGCGTTTTCGTCAGGATGGAGTGCTCCAAGAGATTCTCTTTCTCCCCTACGAGATTTACAATAAGCTTCTCGCACGAATGAAGCTTCTCTCAAAGATGAAGATTACGCAGACGCGAAATGCACAGGATGGGCGATTCACTATCGACTTTGATGGGAAAGAAGTCGAGGTTCGTGTATCGGTGATGCCTTCGGCTTACGGAGAAGCTTTCGTAATGCGTATCCTCAACCCAGATGGGATTAATGTGGGATTAGAAAAACTTGGTATCGAACCTCACCTCTATGAGATTCTTCTTAGAGAAATCAACAAACCAAACGGAATGATTCTCACTACAGGACCGACCGGTTCAGGAAAAACAACAACACTCTATTCTGTTTTAAAGAAGGTGTATACACCAGAAGTAAAGATACTCACGATTGAAGACCCGATTGAGTATCATCTCGAGGGAATTGAACAAACGCAAGTAGATCGTGATAAAGGGTATGATTTTCTTGCAGGGCTTCGCGCAGCACTTCGTCACGATCCAGATATCATTATGGTGGGTGAGATTCGTGATAATGAGACGGCGACAATTGCAGTGAATGCATCACTCACTGGGCACCTTGTGCTTTCCACACTCCATACGAATTCTGCAGCAGGAGTAATTCCTCGACTTATTGACCTTGGAATTAATCCAAAGATTCTTGCGGCAGCACTCTCTCTTTCTCTTGCACAACGACTTGTGAGAACGGTATGTAAATCTTGCGCTTATACCTATGAAGCTTCAGAGGAAGAGAAAAAAACAATTCGTGCAATTCTTCAAAAAGCGAAAAAGAATAATAAACCACTCGCTGATTATAATATTGATCCAGATCAGGAAACATTCACTCTTACAAAAGGGAAAGGGTGTGAGGTATGTAACGGAACGGGATATAAAGGGCGAATCGGTATCTTTGAGGCGATTGTAACAGATGAACTTGTAGAAGAGTTACTAAACAAAAAACCTTCAGAACAAGAAGTTCGTAGAATCGGAGAAAAACAAGGACTCTTTGATATGCGGGAAGATGGTGTAGTGAAGGTGCTTAGAGGTCTTACTACATTAGAAGAGGTACAATCTGTTGTGGATCTAGATATTGCAAACATTACAAAAGTTAACACTACAAAAGAAGTAATAGAAGAGGAGGAAAATAAAAAAGATGGTGCTGCTTCCACCGCTTCTCAACAAACCTCTTTACAACCAGAAAAACAAGTATTTCATTCTTATGATAAAAATAATCACGAGAAAAGAGAGTTAGACGATAGTGGGTATAATAATATAGTAAAACAGGATGACTTACATAGGGAAATACGTTTTCTCATTGATTACCTTCATATGCTTGAAACAGAGCAGAAGTTGAATCCCGATATTGATGCATCAGAGAAGATTCGTGCAGTGAAAGATACAATTATTTCACTTATTGAACGTGAGTATCGAGACACTGTTCGTTTCACACTCAAAACTGCTGTGCGTCATCTTGATGACCTTCATGAAGAACAGCAGAAGAATCCGAAAACCGCGATTGGACATCGCATTCAAAAAGTGAGAGAAGATATTGAATCAGTGATAAAAAATGAAAGGGAAAAACAAAAAGAGACCGCTTAGGTCTCTTTTTTACATGTTTGTTATTTTGAATAACTCTGGATGCTCTCTCATAGAAACAACAACATCTTGTCTTCCATACGCGTAAGGTGCCACTGCGTAAGGTGGAAAGATGAATACGATATTGTCTCCATCTACATACCAGAGCTGCCAGTTCTTTTTCTCAGGTGCAATTCCTACCTCATCATAATCAATTCCTTTTTCAGAGAGTTGTCTTGCAGCAATGTCGTGAAGTGTATTGAGCACATTAGGTGATGCGAGAATGTCATCGAGCGTGAGTTTCTTTCCCGTTTTCTTATCATAGTTAAATACTGCATAACTATGGCTTCCATGTGCTCCACCTGTGTACTCATACATTTCAAGCACGTAGGAGTTGGTGGTAGGGGAAGAGGTTGTAGTTCCTACAATCTCTATATCATTCTTCACAAAAAATTCTGAATCAGGTTCATTATCAATGGATGCATTTTTTGAAAACGCAGATAGCTCTTTATTGATGTATTCTTTCACCTCTCGCTCTATTTCTTTAGTAGGGAAAGGAGCGAGTTCGATATGGTAGGAGTAGTATGCATTTCCACCAGATGAGGTTCCGTTGTGGTATTCAATACTCGACTGAATTGTTTCTTTTCCGTTTTTGGAAGTGATAACTTTTTTCTTATGGATAAATATCGTATTGTCTTGTTGAACGTCCTCTTTTTTACGATAACTAGATATCACGAGAGTGATAAGAATAATTATTCCAAGGATGATAACAATAGAAAGTACTGGTGCTATTTTTACCTTCTTCATACTCAATCATTATTAGCACAAGTTTCTAAAAAGAGAATATCTCTTCACGGTAAATTTACTCTTTTATGTATAATAGTTTTTGTTATGCAGAACAATATAGACTTATTTCAGAGTATAGGCTTACTACTTATATTAGTATGGATGGGGGTTTCCTTTTTTCGTTGTCTATTAAGGGGTTGTAAATATGAAGATGATTTTCAAAAAGATATATACAAAGACGATTGTGTTTATAGAAATACCTATGTCCACCATGGGGTTCGTTGTTATGATAAAGGACTTAACCACTCTGAAAGAGAACTTGTAAATAAATTATCATGTTATCTTAATACAAAGTATTATTATATTTTCAATAATATGATTTTAAAGAGTGAAAACGGATCGATTCAGATTGATCACATTATTGTGTCTCCATACGGGATATTTGTGATTGAGACGAAAGATTATTCTGGTTGGATTTTCGGAAATGAACATGATAGTGTTTGGACGCAATCCCTTCCTAGAGGGTATAAGTTTACTTTTCAAAATCCACTTAGGCAAAATTATGCTCATATAAAAGTTCTTCAAGAAAGATATTTACACTTTATTCCATTATCTTCCTTTAAGACAATAATTGCTTTCACTCATTTTTCGGAGTTTAAAACAAAAAGACCTCCTGAGGTAAAATATTTAGATGAGGTTCCTGATTATATTAAAAGTTTTCAAGATGAGATTATAAGAAGCAATGTTTACTTTATGGTGATAGGTAAATTATCTCAACTTTGTCAATCTACAGATATTTCTTTGGATGAACATATATCAAATCTTAAGAAAATTCACCACAAGTAATTAATTCGCGAAATGTTATACTTACATCATGATTACCCTTCTTACAGGTGATAAAGAAAAACAAAAAGCGTATGTGAAACAGGTATGCCGTGAGAAACTTGGTGCGGAAAAGGTACACTCAATCTATCGTGATGATTTAGAGTCTCATACGCTCGAAGAAATTCTCCCCTTCCATAGTGGGCTTTTTGGTACTCGTGAGTGTTTCATTGTGTATGACCTCTTTAAGCACTATTCACCACGTAAATTTTTTCTCCATTATAAAGATTCAGATAACCTCATTTTTCTATCAGAAGGAAAACCAACAAAAGAAGTTCTTAATTTCATAAAAGAAAATAACATTCCTGTTAAATCTTTTGAAGAAAAAAAGGAGAAAAAATGGAAAGAGAGCAAAAATTTTACCCTTGCCGATTTTGTGCTAGGAAAAAAGAAAAAAGATGCGTGGCTTCTCTATAGGGAACTCATCGAAGAAGGCTCATCCGCAGAGGAACTCCACGGAACACTCTTCTGGGCGGTGAAAAATCTTGCACTTGTGTTAGCTGGTGAAACGCGAGGAATGAAACCTTTTGTAGTAAAAAAGTATCAAGCTTTCTCACGTAATTTTTCCCAACAAGAGTTATTGGAGTATGTTACACAATTAAAGAAAATACTTCATGAGCGAGATCGCTTCTCCTCACTTGAAGAGGAATTGGAGTTATTCATTCTCTCCCATTAGTCTTCGATTGCAGAACTCTACAAGAGACAAAACAGTCATTCAAACATTCAATTGAATGTTTGAATGACTGTTTTTGTGCTTATGAGAAGGAAGGTTGTAGTTGAAAAGCCCCTCTTTCCTGATAGACTAGGAAGAAGTATGGCTCGTACAAAAAAGAAATCTACACAAGAAAAAAAGAATACTTCAAAGAAGAACACACGAAAGAAAAAGAGCATACTCTCTTTTATTCGCAAGATTCCTTCTTTTTTTTCTTTTCTCGTTCCTCAACACAGATTTGCGAGAATGCTCCTCTGGTCACTCGTGTTTCTCTTCTTCACGATGTCAGGGCTCGGCATTGCAGGTCCAGCGGGTGATTGGTTCAATCGTACTTTCCTTCGTATTCCATTTGGGTATGCGTGGGTTCTCTTTCCACTCACCTTTGTTCTTCTCCTTTGGAAAGATTTTCATCGTCTTGTATTTGGAAAACGTGAATTTTTTGCTTTTCTTGCAACGCTCCTTTTCAGTTCTGGAATTCTTTCTCTCTTCACACTCACCTCTCCAAACCCTTA
>JALVPH010000013.1 GCA_027031875.1 Candidatus Parcubacteria bacterium
GAATACACTACGTTCTCACGAGTGAGGAAAAGGTTGAAATTGAGCGATTGAGAGTAGAGTATGGATACTGTGCGAAAAAGATTGCTTCTTCTGCTACACTGTCGGTATCGGAATCAACGGTGTATCGTTTTCTCCAAATGAGAATGCAGTGATTGAGAGAAGCTTTCGCACAGACGAAGAAGAGTTCATCTTTCGGAGAGCACCTTTTACAAACTATGATGACCTACGACAGAAGTATGCTGAGTGGTTACTGTGGTATAACTACGAGAGACCGCATCTTGGAATTGATTGTAAGAGACCAATTGATATTATTCGGGAGAGAGTGTAACAAAAGTGGTGAAGTATTAAGGAAGTGTTTACTAAAAGAGTTATTGTATTAGAATAGTGGCATATGAGTTTAAGCATAGAAAAATTCTTAATAAAGAGAGGAATTGCGCAAGATAGAAAACAGGCCAACATCATAATGTTGGGAATCATTATTATTTGCATAGTTATCATGTTCTTTGTTTCTCGAGAGAAAAAACACAATCATTTCACTAGTGAAAAGTTGACTCCAGAAGAGATTAAGCTTATGAAATTGGAGGGAAATAATGATTTTTTCCAAGACGAATCTATACCTCAAGATAAACAGGGGAGAAAGAACCTATAGGTTTATAGGTTCTTTCTTTAATAAAAGGATGGCTCTGCTATAATTAAGTGTATGAAGAAGATTGTAAAGGACAGAGGATTCACCCTCATTGAACTCCTCGTTGTTATTACTATTATCGGGATACTTTCAACAGTCATTATTGCATCACTTAGTGCAGCTCGTAGAAAGGCAAAAGTAGCGAAAACACAAGTCATGTTAAATCAAATGAAGATTTATGTGGCGGGTGCACAAATCAACCAAAATCTCCTCCTCCGTGATATTACTGGGAGTAATAATACGTATGACAGTTGTCCCACAGGAGTAGATCTATCTCAACTTCCCTCAACTCATCCTTGTGTCGCTGATTGGAGGCATGCTATTGATGACATTATCGAAGCTTACGATTCTAGTATATCTGATAAGTCTGCTTACTATACCGATGCATGGGGGTCTCCTTTTCTCCTCGATGAGAACGAGTGGGAGACTCCTGGTGTATGTCAGGTAAATACACTTACTTCTGCTGGAGAGGATAGAATGGCATTTACAGCGGATGATATTACAATTGTGCTACCTTATGAGAGGTGTTAATAGATAAAAATATGAGAAGAAAACTTACAAAAAGAGAAAAGAAAATGCTTATTGCTCTCGGTATTGTTGCGCTCCTTGGAGCAGTTATTTTGTTCAGTGTCTATAAGTCTTCAAATAAAGGGACAAACCCTTCTAATGATAAATCGAAACAGAAAAAAGAAGATAAGAAAAAGAAGACCTTGACATCACACTATTCTGGAGGGGGAGGAGTTCACGGATCACATGGATCTTCTTCAGGAGGTGGTGCCATATCTGTTACGGAATTCAAGAAACACAGGAGTATGGATGATTGTTGGGTGCTTATGAATGGAGAGGTTTATGATATTACGAATTTTATCCATACCTACCCAGAGTACAAAGAAGACATTGTAGGATTTTGTGGAACCTTTGGCTTTGAGGCAGGGTTTCTCAAAGAGAATCCCATATATGAGAGCATCAAAAAACATTCACAGAAAAAAGGTGTTATTCGCTAGGTTGTAAATAAGTTGAGTTCTACTTATAAAGGGATTACCATTTTTGATGAATACATATGCTATAGATACAGTAAGATATTGACGGAATCATAGGGCACTACACACGAGAAGCGATTAACCATTCGTGTTAAAAGGAAAAACACAGAACAAATCGTTCTGTGTTTTTTCTTTCAACAAAACTCTCACAACAAAAATGAACTGACTCTTTCACGATCGTGAAAAGGGGAGTTCAAATGGTTACATAGAATTTATGTGTGGAAAGTAAGAGAAAACACCGATTAGGTGTTTTTCTTTTGCACAATCTGTTCGCCATTTACATCCGCAACAGAGTACCCCATCTCATTAATTTTTGCTCGTAGCGCATCAGAAGTTTCCCAATCTTTCGCTTCACGCGCACGCGCACGCTCCTGGAGAAGTTGTGTGAGCTCTTCTGGAAGCGTTTCCTCTTCTTCCTCATTTTTTTCACTCATTTCGTCAAGCTCCAAGCCGAGCACCCGATCAAAGAGGAGAGCGGTTCCAAGCTTTTCCTCATCAGAAATGTCTGATTTGAGGAGTGTGTGGAGCACCGCAAGTGCTTCTGCAGTATTGAAATCATCCTCAAGTGCTTCTTTGAAACGCTCTACGAAAGAGCTATTCTCTCTCAAAACCTTTCCTTCCGTCTTTCCTTTCAAGTCGCGGATGGTGCGATAGATTCTTTTCAATCCTTTTTCTGCTCCTTCGAGAATTTCCCAAGAGAAGTTCATTGGGGAACGGTAGTGTGCTTGAAGGTAGAGGTAGCGAAGCGCGAGAGGGGAGAACCCTTTCTCTTCGAGCGTACGGAGAGTGATATTTCCTCCTTTCGATTTTGAGAGTTTCTCTCCGTTGATGTTGAGAAATTCTCCGTGAAGCCAGTAGCGCACAAACTGCTTTCCTGTTGCACATTCAGATTGAGCAATTTCGTTGTTATGGTGAACGGGTTTCAAATCTTTTCCTCCAGTGTGGATATCAATTGTTTCTCCGAGGTATTTCATCGACATTCCGGAACATTCAATATGCCATCCAGGGAATCCTTGCCCCCAAGGGGAGGGCCATCCGTTTTTTTCATCAAACTTCCAGAGTGCGAAATCTGCAGGGTGTTTTTTCTCGGTATTCTCCTCAATACGTCCTTGTCTATCTTTTCGTTGGATTCCTCCGAGCTTTCCGTAGTCTTTCATTTTTGAAGTGTCGAAGTAGATTCCGTCACTCGTTCGGTAGGTGTATCCCTTTTCCTCAAGTTTTTTCACGAGTTCAATGTCCTCGAGAATGTGTTGCGATGCTTTTGGCATCACATGAGGGGTGAGGATGTTGAGGTTTTTGAGATCTTCCTTAAACGCATCAGCATAGAAATCAGCAATCTTGAGCATATTTTCAAGTGTAATCTCCATATTGTGACGCTTGAGCGCTTTCGTCATTTTGTCATTTCCTTCATCACCGTCAGAAACGAGGTGTCCGATGTCGGTGATATTCATCACTTGTTTTACATCATATCCGAGGAACTCAAATGTTCTTCTGAGAATATCGCCCATAAAGAAAGAGCGGAGGTTTCCAATATGAATGTAGTCGTATACGGTTGGACCGCAATGATACATCGTCACCTTTCCTTCAGTGATGGGGACGAAATCTTCTTTTGTTCGTGTGAGAGAATTGTAAAGTTTCATACGGATGGAGTATAGCAAGAGAACGAGAAAAGTGGAGGTGCATTTCTTGTCATTTTCCTCTTTTCCGCTATACTAGCGGGCGTTATGGCAAAGTTTGCAGTGATTGAAACCGGTGGGAAGCAATACCGCGTTTCAGAGGGTGATATCATCACCATTGAGAAATTAAAAGGAAATTATAGTGAGGGCGATAAGATTGCTTTTGAAACTATTTTACTCTCCGATGATGGAAAGGAGACGAAGGTAGGAACCCCACACCTCACAGGAAAAGTAGAAGCAACACTTCTCGAACAAGGGAAGGGAAAGAAAGTTGTGGTTATTCGCTACAAAGCAAAATCACGACACTTCAAAAAGAAAGGACATCGTCAGGAGTACATGAAGGTAAAAATTGAGAAGATTGCAGTATAACTTGTCATTTTTACGTTCTCTGTTACATTAATGTTCGAGGGGAGTCCCTCGTTTGCACCGGTAAGCATAGCTTTCCGGTGCTGCACTCGAAGATAATGAAAATATAATTTTCATTATACTTCTCGTTTGCACCGGTAAACATAGTTTTCCGGAGCGGCATTCGGGAATAATAAAAGTAAACTTTTATTATGTCCCTCATTTGCACCGGTAGCTCAATTTGGTTAGAGCACCCGCCTGTCACGCGGGAGGTTGCGAGTTCGAGTCTCGTCCGGTGCGCAGAAAGCAAGGATAATTCCTTGTTTTTTCTTTTTCTTTTATTATACTTTTCCGTGTTGCCACCTTAGCTCAGTCGGTTAGAGCGCATCCATGGTAAGGATGAGGTCCGCGGTTCAATTCCGCGAGGTGGCTCACTGTGCGAGTTGTTCTCGCTTTTTCTTTTTTGGGATGCTATCATTTTGCGATGAAGCTCTACATTCTTACTGCAGGAAAGCCAAAATCCTCATTTCTCACCGAGGGGATGAGGGAGTACGAGAAACACATCAATCGCTTTGCACAGGTGAAGATACTTCACACGCTGGAAGATAGCCCGTCGATAGAAAAGGTGAGGAAGCTGTGTAAACAGAGTAAACTCATTCTCCTCGACGAGAAGGGAAAAGAAATGAGTTCACTCCAGTTTGCAGATTTTCTTGAAAAGGCACGAAACCATTCTGAAGATCTCTGCTTTTTCATTGGTGGTCCAGATGGACATAGCGAAGCAATGAAGCAGGAGGCAGATATGCTCTTCTCCCTATCACCGCTTACTTTTCCACACGATCTCGCAACGCTTGTATTACTCGAAACGCTCTATCGTTCACTCTCTATTCTTGCAAATCATCCTTACCATCGTTCTTGATGCTTTTTTCGCACGTGTTACACTTACAGGGTGCTTACTCAATTAACTATTATTAATTAGCTTATGGATAACAATATAAACAATAACAACAATACATTCGGGACACCAGAGGGCTTTAAGGATCTTCACGAAGAGAAGAAATCACATGCATTTTGGTATTGGATTATCGGACTTCTTTTCTTTGTTCTCTTTGGTTGGTACGCGTATAGCGCAGGATGGTTTTCAACGTTCACTAAAGGGGGACAGACTGAGCTCACGCAAAATACTCAACAGAAGGAAGACACACAGAATCAGGGAAACCCCTTTGGTGATGAAAATCTCGCACCTATTGATTCTATCCGCATTGATACGAGTGATACCTTCCCAGTAAGGAAGACACTCGTCGTAAAAGGAACGCTCCTAGATTCGTGTACGTACCTCAACTCACCACAAGTCATTCGTGACGGAAATACCTTTTACGTAAACCTCACAACGAGGAGGGAAGGTGATCAGTGTACACAGACCTTAAAACCCTATGAGCTTCCGATAGAGCTTGAGGTTCTCGGTCTTCCCGCAGGTGTGTATACGCTCGTGATTAACGGAAAGAACGTTCAGTTTGAACTCGAACAGGATAACAAGATTGTTATTCCTGAGGAGGAACAGAAGTAGCAAAACAAAAACCCTCACGACGGGTTTTTTGTTTTTGCGAACTCTTTTAATTCCTGCACTTCTTCGCGTGTGAGTTTTCTGTAGTTTTTTGGAAGCATTGCTCCGATTTTCAAGTTGTGGATACGAATGCGTTTTAAGGAGAGAACAGTAAGGTGAAGTTTATTCGCCATTCTTCTGATTTGGTGTTTTCGCCCCTCTTTTAGTGTGATACGAAATTGCTTGCGAGAAACTTTCTTCGCTTTTGCAGGGAGGGTAGGTCCATCTTCCAACACCATTCCTTTCTCCATTTTTTGAATCATCCATGGGAGGACGTCTTCGCGAACGGTAACGAGATACTCCTTTTCCACGTTATGATCCTTTCCTGTTATCGCCTTCGTGATGAGTCCATCATTGCTGAGGAGGATGAGTCCTTCGCTCTCTTTATCGAGCCGTCCTACGGTGTTGAGGTGAGCAAACTGAGGGAAAGCGTGGAATATATTTTTTGCCCCATCTTTTGAAGAGGTGTATCCACGTGGTTTATATACGAGGTAGGTTTCTTTCTTTTCTCCTTCTTTTTTGAGACTTTTATCAAACTCAAGGAGCTCTCTCTCCTTCGGAGAAATTTTTTCTCCTGGCTTCAATGCTTTCCCTTTGAGGCGAATCTTTCCCTCTTCGAGCGCGCGTTTCGCTTCTCTCCGTGAGAGGATTCCCTCTTGAGAGAGGAGCTTTTCGATACGAATCTTTTCTTCTCTATCACTCATCACGTCTATACTATGCACTTTTTAAAAAAAGAAAAAAGAGGGAACACCCCTCTTTTAAAAACTTCTCTGCGAATACTCCTCTATTGTTTGATGAAGAACGGCCACACTTTCCTTGTGTAGATATACCATTCTGGGATAGTGATGAAGCGATCTGCGCGCCTTCGGATGTTGAGCGTAACACCTTTTACCTTCTTCGGGAGGATGTAGATGTAATGAGGACGGTAGAGGAAGGAAGCAGGAGTATCTTCAGAGAGAATCGCATCAACTTTTTTGAGAAGCTCATCATCGTTCTTTTCTCGCAATTTTTCAAGGAGAAGATCGAGCTTTACGTTTTTGTACATGCTGAGGTTGAGACCAGGGCTCTCTCTCTGCGATGAGTGCCAAAATACGTAGAGGTCGCTTGGTTTCTCAAAGAAGTAGCCATAGAGGAGGAGCTCGTAATTCCTCTGGTCGATGATTTGCTGGAAAAAATCTTTCTGATTTAAACCGTAGGGTTTGATGTGAATGAGTATTCCCCCTTCTTTTGCTTGCCGTGCGATTTCCTTTGCAACATGCACGAGATCTTGATTGTCGCGTGTAGTAATTGTGAGTTCCAACTTCTTCCCACCTTTCTCATAGATTCCCTCGCTATTCTTCTTCCATCCCTCTTTTGTGAGCGCCTGCACGAACGTCTCAATACCTTTCCTTTTTTCTTCAGCACGCTTCTCGTTGTATTCCCCTCTAACTGTATTGATAGGTGATGCGTAACCTCCAAAGATGGAAGAGGTGAGTGTGTTCCTA
>JALVPH010000014.1 GCA_027031875.1 Candidatus Parcubacteria bacterium
TTTCACGCCTCTCACCAGAAGATTTAAGAAAACAATTATATGAATCATTTAACCTCCATGATAAGGGGGCCTGGTCATACTTCAAGGAGAGAGAACGCGAGTCTTGGAAAAAGAAAAAAGAAGAGAGTGACAACAAAAACCTGAGTTGGTTGGAATACTTAGGTTCTAAAAAAGCGAGGAAGCTCTTTTACGAAGGGAAACGGATGAATTGGATTGCAAGGCAGGTGGAAAAAAGAGCGAATGCTACGAATCACCAGTTTAGCTTTCCTTATTATAAGGAATGGGAAAAGTATGATTTTTCTGTTCTCGATATTTCAGACGAAAAGTTGAAGTCTTATCTTCAGTCTCGCATTCATCTTATTGCAACACTCCTCTCTGGAGAAATGGATCGTTACCAGGATAGTACTATACGAGTGGAGAGAAAACCTCTCACACTAGCACTTATCATCGAGGCGATAGATAAAGGCCTCGACTTACGTGGAGTTGCGTTAGCGAACGATAAACAGCGTTTTGTAAAATCAATCCTCGAAGGAAGAGAGATAAAAGATAAACTTTCATTTGCACTTGAAGATTGGCCTAAGGAGTGGGTAGATGCTCTTTCAGAGGATGAGATACAAATTTACTACGAATATGGGAATGAATACATACAGGTATTCCCAAATGGACTTGCTGATTACGCGGTGTGGAGAGCGAGTGAAGAGGGAAAAAAATGGGAACATCTCTTTTCCGAAAAAATTCATACAAAGAGTGAATTGGATTTTCGTATTCTCATCTCCCACCAGACAGATGAGGTGAGAGAATGGTATCGTTCTGGAGCAGAGTACATAGGAGAGAAGGCAATAAGAGATTACCTTATGCGCTTCAACGCATTGTATGACTCAACTGGGCAAATGGCAAATTGGCACGACACCCTCTTTTGGATTCCACATGTGAAGAAGTTGGATACTGCTGAGGTAAAGTCAATTCTCTCAAGTATTCAAACGATGGATGAGAATCTCAATTTCACTCGTCTCATTCAACAATACTCACGAGAAGACGATCCATTCCGTAATGCACCTATTCGTTCCCTTCGCGAACTCAATAAGAGGATTATCGCAATGAATTCTAAATTTGATTTTTCTTCATTTCCTGAAAGGATTATTGATATTACAAATGCACCTGGTTTCAGTCTTTCTTCACTCAATCTTCTCTCAAAGAAGGAAGATTTTAAGAGACTTGCGAGTGGCGAGATGGATAAGGAACAGGTATTTTCTCCGTATAAAAGAATATTTATAGGAAGACCGCTTAACGAGTTACTTAAAGTCGCACTTGGTTCACGAAAGGAAAATATTAAAGGGACTGCGAATTCTCCAAAAAAACTCTTTGCACAATTAAAAGAGCTTGTAAAAGGGAAGACCGTCAACGGAAAAAATATAACAGTTTCAGATCTCCTTAAAGAAGTTCCTATAGATATGGAAGAAGAGGTTATTCATCTTCTCCAAAAACAACATGTAGATATAGGACCAATTGTTGAAGCACAGGTACATGCAAAATCTGATCCAGAGGGGTGGGTGTGCGGAAATTATACCGATTGTTGTATGCCGTTTGGGGATTCAAAAAATACGGATTATATGTTCAATCAATCTACTCAATACTTTACTATAAAGTATAACGGAAGAATTGTTGCTCAATCTGTTGTTGTGGATGCTTTAGACAGGCATACAAATGAAGATGTTGTTATTCTCGATAAT
The DNA here is from genome assembly GCA_027031875.1 of Candidatus Parcubacteria bacterium. Classification (GTDB taxonomy): domain Bacteria; phylum Patescibacteriota; class Minisyncoccia; order Phycocordibacterales; family UBA1006; genus UBA1006. The sequence continues at coordinate 1,731 of JALVPH010000014.1, forward strand.
ATAGAAGTCGCACATAATTACACAAAACTTACACCTCTTATAGCGCGTGCGTATAAGATATTCTGGTCCGAATACACAAAGAAACCGGTTAAAATTGGGACAGGATACTCAGATCTCATTCCTTCAGGGAGTACTCTTGAAGAGAATCATTATTCTCCAAAGACATCACTTAGTTATTCTGATGCAACAGGTTCAACTATATACAATCTTCCAAAAGTCAAAGGAGTCGAATCAATAGAAGATATCGTATCTTTCGCCAATATAAGTGAATCAGATGTAAAACAGATTGCAGAATTGGAAGCAGAAGCATATCCAGAAGAAATGAGGCAAGGTGAAGAACGCGTGAGAGAGATACTTGAAAAACAACGACGGTTAGAAGTACCAGGAAATGCAGCAAGTTTTCTTGTGCGTAAGGGATCCGAAATCGCAGGATATCTTC
>JALVPH010000015.1 GCA_027031875.1 Candidatus Parcubacteria bacterium
CTCCTCAATAGGAAGAAGACAATTACACGAAAGGTGAAGGAATGGATTCTCGCTTACAAACTCGAAAAGAAGATGTCGAAAGATGAGATTCTCACCACCTACCTCAATGAAGCTCCATATGGAGGAACAATCTATGGAATTCAGGAGGCGTCGACGGTGTACTTTGGAAAACCTGCGAGCGACCTCACACTAGCGGAAGCGGCCTACCTCGCAGCAATTCCGAACCTTCCGACCTACTATTCGCCATACGGGAGTCATCGTGATGAGCTCAATAGACGACAGAAGCTTGTGCTTTCAAAAATGTTGGAGTATGGATTTATTACACCAGAGGAATACCAGCAGGCACTCACAGAGCAAGTACATTTCCTTCCACGGGAAGCAACAGGGGCGAAGGCAATGCACTTTGTACAGTACGTGCGCTCCCTTCTTGAACAGAGATACGGAAAAGACGTAATTGAGAACGATGGACTTTCTGTTATTACTACACTCAACTACCAACTCCAAAAGAAAGCGGAGGATATCATTAAAAAGCACGTAGAGGAGGTGAAAGATGAGGATGCAACGAACGCAGCGCTTGTTGCACTTGAATCTGCGACTGGGGATATTATTACAATGGTTGGATCGCGAGATTACTTTGATACAGAAGATTTCGATGGAAACTTCAATGTTGCTCTCTCTCCTCGTCAACCAGGTTCCTCATTTAAGCCGATTGCGTACGCAACTGCATTTGAGAAAGGATTCTTTCCTGAAACTGCAATCTTTGACGTACAGACACAATTTAATGCACGTTGTGAAAAAGATGAATTTAGAACGGGCGGTCCGAAGCACTGCTACGCTCCTTCGAACTGGGATAACAAGTTTAAGGGTCCGATGACGTTTCGTACTGCGCTCGCACAATCACGAAACGTTCCTGCGGTGAAGGTAATGTATCTCGCAGGACTTCCTAATGTAATGAGAAAGGCGAAAGAGATGGGAATTACGAGTCTCACCCAACCTCCGAGCTTCTACGGTCTTGGACTCGTGCTTGGGGGAGGCGACGTTTCTCCACTCGAGATGGTATCTGCTTATGATACCTTCTCACAGGAAGGGATTCATGTGACTCCACGTGCTATTCTTGAGGTGAGAGATCACGATGGAAAGACGCTCTATAAGAGTGAGGTAAAAAAGAATCGTGTGTTCTCTGAGAATACCGCACGGATGGTAACGAGTATTCTCTCAGATAACGTGGCGCGCACTCCGCTCTACGGAGCACACTCCCATATCTACTTCGGGGAAGGTGTTGATGTTGCGGGAAAGACAGGAACGACGAACGATAAACGTGATGCGTGGATGATTGGGTACACCACTGATGTGGTTGCAGGAGTATGGACAGGGAATAACGACAACACTCCTATGAAGAAAGGATCGAAACTCTCAATGAAACCATGGAGGCAGTTTATGGATGAAGTGATAAAAGAGTATCCACCGGGACACTTTAATGATTATGAACTTCCCGAGAACTTTGATGAACTTAAACCTATTCTTCGAGGAGAGTGGGAGGGAGACACAGCCTTCGTAATTAATAAGTTAAATGGAAAACTTGCTACGGATAAAACTCCAGAAGAGTTGCGAGAGGTGGTACATGTGTTTGACCCTCACACCATCCTTCACTACGTAGATAAGGATGACCCACAAGGACCAGGGAACGGAAGGAATGACCCACAGTATCCCGCATGGGAGTATGGTGTTCAGCGTTACGTACACGAGCACTATAAAGATCGCTTCGCTGAAAATCCACAGATTCCAGAAGAGGAAGATGATGGAGATGTGAGAATTCCAGAAATTCTCATTGATGGATTGGAAGAATCCTACTCTCCACACGATGTGGTTGATCTTGAATTTGATCTTGATGGAATGTCGCGAAATCACGTTCAAAAGGTAATATACTACCTTGATGGAATTTACCTCGGAACGAGTTCGCGAAAACCATTCAATATTCTCTTTGATCTCTCTGATGTTCCTGATCTCACAGAGGGAACACACTCACTTAAAGTTGAAGTAGTAACTGATAAAAACGTTCATTTTTCAAAAGAATTTCCTCTTGAGGTAGATAAT
>JALVPH010000016.1 GCA_027031875.1 Candidatus Parcubacteria bacterium
TCTCTTCAAAAGTGAAGCTCAAAGCAAGCCACCCAGAGGTGAGAGACCATCCAGAGAGAGTAAGAGTTATTGAATTGGAGAATAGGAAAATAGAACTCCTCACGCTCGCACAGGAAATACAGAAGAAAATTGAAGAGGGAGTTGACCCAAGGGAGATTGCGGTGTTCTATCGAAATAACAAGGAGGTAAACGATATTAAAGCGATACTTGAGAAGTTTCAGATTCCCTTCGTCGTCAATTCGCGGGAGAACATCCTCGATAATCGAGAAATTCAAAAGTTTCTCTCTCTTATGTCACTTATTGAAAACCCTCTCGATAACGCGACACTCGCGAGAGTACTCTTTATTGATTTTCTCAAACTTAATTTTTTCGATGTGACCCGTATTCTCAATCGTTTCTCCTATAAAAAGGGGAGAACGAACATTCGCTCTCTTATAGACATTCTCTCATCAAAGAAGGTAATGGAAGAGATTGGAGTGGAGAATCCACAATCATTCCTTGATTTTGCTCACTTCCTCGAAGAGATGAAGCGAGAAGCAGAGAATAATGATTTTCTCCTCTTCTTTGAACAACTCCTCCATCAATCAGGATTTCTCAAACATATTCTTTCGCAACCTGATAGCATTTCTGCCTTGAGCCGTCTCGAGAAACTCTTCGACGAGGTGAGAGTTCAAGGTGATCGAGTAGATGACTATCACCTTTCTAATTTTCTAAACTTCATTCATATCCTCAAAAAATACAATATTAGTCTTGAGGTAGGGAAGAATGACCTCGTAGAAGGGGTAAACCTTATGACCGCACATGGGTCGAAGGGACTTGAATTTTCCTATGTTTTTATCACGAACGCGATTGATGAGAATTGGGGCGGGGGAAAGAAGAAGTCTCAGCTATTCCTTCTCCCTACTTCAAAAGTACAGGGGACGATTGAAGATGAGAGGAGGTTGTTCTACGTGGCGCTCACGCGTGCGAAGAGGGGAGCAACGATTCTCTGGTCTCGCGTCGCAGAGAGTGGGAAGGAGATGGAAGTGTCTCGTTTCGTGCGAGAGATTGATCCGGAACACATTGACTACCTCACACCAGAGACACGCTCATTTGAAGAAGCACTCGTTCGCTACTTTGGAGAACGGAAAGCACGCCCCCTCTCCCTCTTTGACAAAGAGTACATTAGGAGGCGTTTCCTCGAACAACCGCTCTCTGTGTCTGCATTGAATAACTACTTCCAATCACCGGTCGTGTACTTCTTCCGAAACCTCATTCGTATTTCCTCCACGCAGACGAAGAGTCTCATCTTTGGAAACATCATCCATCACACCCTTGAGCGATACTTCAATCTCGGAAAGAAGGAGGGGAGAACGCCGACGAAGGAAGAACTTCTTTCTCTCTTTCAGGAGTCGATGGGATACTTTGCAATTCCGAAAGAGATGGTGAAGGGTATTGAGCGACATGGACGTGAAGTGTTAGAAGCTTACTTTGATTACTACCACGAGACATTTCAATTTACTGTGGAGACGGAACGAAAGATCTATACAGAGATGGTGCTAAAAAATGGAGAGCGTTTGAAACTCTATGGAATTGTTGACAAGATGGAGATGATGGACGGAGGAGCAATTCGTGTAGTGGATTACAAGACGGGGAAAACCTTAAAGGAGAAGAGTGATAAGAAGCAAAAGGAAGCACTCGAACGACAGCTCGTGTTCTACAAGTTCCTCATCGATCGTTTCTATGGAGAGGATCGAGTGAAGGAGACAATGCTCGATTTTGTGGAGAAATCAAAGAAGTATGGTTTCGTACGTGAGACACGGAATCCAAGCGAGAAAGAGGTGGAAGCACTGAGAGAGCAGATTGAGTTGTTTGCAGAAGATATTCTCAATGGGACATTTCTTGAACGAAATTATACACGAGAAGATGTAGGAAATGATGAATATTATGAGTTGTGGAATGAACTTTTGCGAAGGAGGTAAAATATGAAGACTTTAAATAATAAGAGAGGACAAGCAGCTATGGAGTTCCTTATGACTTATGGTTGGGCTATTCTAGCAGCAGTAGTAGTTATTGGTGCATTAGGT
>JALVPH010000017.1 GCA_027031875.1 Candidatus Parcubacteria bacterium
GATACTTATTCTTCTTTGCTTCTTTTTCCATCTTGTCAGAGAGATACTTCTCATATCCACCCTCTCCAGAACCACCAAGTTTAGCCCATGCAGGTTGCCTCACTCCTGACATCCAGGACACATTTTTCGCAAGCTGCCCTCCTATAAAGGAAGCAGTTTTTGTCTTTGATATATCGAAGCTAGATTTTGAAAGTTTGTCAGTATTCTCAAGAAATTTTCTGCTCATATACTTCGCCCCTGTCATCTTCGCCAATATACTATCACTTTTTGCAGCTCTCCTCATCCAATCACCAAGCTTCCCTCCTTTTCCTTTTGCGACATCTGTTGCAAACTTTCCAATCGTTCCCCTCATCGCAAGCGCAGCTCCACCTGTCACAGCAGCAAGACCTACCCCAAGAGCAACTCCTGCTGCTTTCCCGACATATCCCGCAATTTTCCCCGCAAAATCACCTGACATCTTTTCTGCAACATCTTTTGAGACAAAAATCAGAGTGACAATAATTCCCGCAGGAACTAGGATGCTCATCAACTTATCTATAAATGCACTTCCAGAGGAAAGAATGGTTACCCCTATATCTATAAATTTAATAGTGAGGTAAAGGAAAAAGATGAAAACAGGTGCCATAAATGCCATCTTAAGAAGACTCTTCAACCATCTATCAAAGCCAATATAATCAATATTCTCCATTTTAGGGACGAGAAGGCTAGAAAATGCGAGTGGAGAGATAATTGTTGCAATCCATAGACCGATTGTTCTCCCAAGAAAAAGGAATGAAACTTTAAGGAAGGTTATGAGAAGTGCAAGATTGATAGCAAGTGCTACAAGGAGAAGAACATACCCCTGCGTCCTGTTTCCACTATTAAATGTCATGAGGTTTCCCCCAGGATAAAATAATTTTTGTGGGTTAATTTTCGTTGCGAGGGCAACCGAAACAGAATCAGATTCAATATCTTGTCCTACATTAATATTATACTTTGTGGTGCTTGAATTAATGTTATTGTAGAGTGCATGTGCTGTTATGTTTGCTACATCGATGATAAAGAAGCTCATATAGAGAGAAAAGTTAATTGTGAGGGCGACAATAACGATATTCACAATCTTCTTACTTACTCTCGAAGCAGCACCAAATACAAGATAGAATGCTTGATAGAGAAGTGCTGCAATGAATACAATATTGGTGATATCACGAAGGAGTTCCCATCCTTTTTTCACAAAGATATCAATGTAGCTCGTACTTTGGATACTATAGTTGAGGAAGAAATCTAGAAGGAATCCTGCAAGACCTACGAGTGTATTCCCCCCAATGACAATAATGTAGTAGAACGCATTCATTATCTCACAGCCGAAGGCAAACTTTCCACAATTAAATATATTGTTTGTCTTCTCTTCTTCAGATTGTGCATAGACAAGGGGAACTTCTACCTCTACAACAAAATCTCCTATATGTGAAAGCTGAACATGCTTACCCTCATCTAGGGAAGAGTGCAAGATAATCTGTTCTTGCTCGAATGGAGAAGTCTCTGTCGTGACTCCCAATTGTACAGAGATTGGAATAAGGAAAATGAGTGTGAAAGTTGCTACAGATACGATATGTTTCATCAATTTCATATACGAGGAGTATACCACATTTCTAAGAGTGAGACATGAAAACACCAGTATCATTACTGGTGTTTTATTTTACACGGAATACCTCACGTGAGTTCAGAATACTCGATTATTGAATCATAATCTATATTTTGTCAATTCTAGAAAGAAGAGCTCATAATATCAGCAATCGCAGCACGATAGACACTTCGTGGTGAGTAATACCATGTTTGTCCTCTTGTGCTTCCTGTCGTCACACACAAATCGACCCTGTGCCCTTTCCAACACGCATCTTCATATTCAGGTCCAATTGCATTACAGAAAAGTACCTTTCCCTCATTAGGATTTGGAGCGACTCTAAACGGTCTCCTCCCATTAAAGAATTGAACAACTGCAACTGCAGGAACTGCGAACGACCACTCTATCATCCCTTTATCAGCAACAATCATTTTTGGAATTTCCCTTGAAAGGGTGCGTTTCGTCTTATCTTTCTCAAGAAGTTCTAGTATACTAAACGCTCTCTTATTCTCTCTCGCTCCTGGATACATATCCTTATAGTATTTCTCTAACTCAGATTTTGAACCAAATTTGAGGATACTCACTTTTCTGTGTGCGGGAGAAGTAAAGAGGTCAGACATGAATACGCTCTTCTCTCCTCTCTGCTGTTTATTATATTCTTCCTCTAAAAGTTGAGAAATTTCCTGATCCGTCCTTGAAGGAGAAATATTAGACCCCACCGCAGAAGCAATCCCTGAAAGAGAACTTCCTCCAAAGAGAGAGACAAACGTCTGACAATCCGCGGCATAATCGATTGCTTTCTTAGAGAGTTCAGAAAGGTTTCTACTATTCAACTGCGCTTCAAGATAAGCCCTATCGGTGGTTAATTTTCCTCTCGAATTGAGAATGTGATACTGATACCGAGCCCTCGCTTTCTCTTCTCGAGGAGCATACTTCCTCCATAACGTCCACGCGAGGTCCATCGCGATTTTCACCGCCTTCCTCTTATCATTTTTAACGAGGAGTTCAGGACTCTCTTGTGCTACCTGTTCTTTTTTCAAAAAAGGATCCACGCTGTTGTCGGACAAATCGTTCTTGAAAGGTATTGATTTCCCTTTCTTGAAGAGATAGAGACCAAGATTCTCCACGAGGAGCTCTCCCTGTTTCGCATTTTTATCAACAAGAGAAGCAGGGAGTTTAAGGATGGAGAGTAAGTCTCTATCAGAAATTTTCCATTCCGTATCTACAGGATAGATACCAAACGCGCTTGGGAGCTGGATAATCTCTTCTGGCTTTTCTTTCAATTTTTGTGGGATGAGTGAAGATAGCGAATCAAGATTATCTTTCACTTTTATAACCCCTTCCCAAGAAGTGGGGGAGTCTAAAAGCGTCTCTCCGTTTTGCTGTCGAGGTATATTCCCGTTTCCACTATTTCCTGTGGTGTTATTTCCTACACTAACCCCAATAGCATTCACTGAATTATGATGTGTTGAAGAATTGCCGGAAGCGTTTTGGGTATTAGCCTGAAAGACAACGTCTTGAAAACTATTAACATTCTCTAACGATGAGAGCTTATCCCTAAGCTCTTTCTTCATTTCAATCTTGAGTACCTGATCTTCAAAGAGAGGAAGGTCTACCGAGATGCCGAGATTATCTTGTATCTTTCTCATTCTCTCTAGGATATTTTCTTTCGTCATGAGAAGCGCAACATACACCCTCCTCTTATCAGAGATATCTGAACCAATCCCACTAAATTTATCCCTCAACGTATCACCTGTAAGAGAATTAACCATACTTCTTAGTTGTGGAGCTCCTGGAATATTAAGGAGACTATCTTGACTCATTTCCTTTGTGAGAGTAAATCCCTCCCCTTCCCATTGATCAGCCGCACGATGAATACGATCACACATTTCCTGATTACTCTCATTGTCTGGATAATCAAATTTTTCTGATCGAACCCAACGTACCTTATCCTTATAGCGTTCCTCCCAGCCAAGATCTGGTCCTGGGAGACAATGGTCGAGTGTAGATGCATAAGAAGCAGATCGATTGAGAATAACACGAGTCTTAATGAGTTCATCGAGATAGGCCTTCGTGAGTTTTAACTCTCTATCAAGAGATTTATGGAGATCTATAATCACTTCTGGGCTATTTTCAAGTGAATAGTTCTTTCCTTCTACATCTTCTGGTCCGGCGATGTAACGAATAGAATCATCATTTCCTGCAAAAACGTTATAGATATCATTTCCACTACTTCCTGAATAGCGAGAACTATGACCACCCTTACTGTTTTGAGTATCATTTGAGAGATTTGCATCTGCCTCAATTCCTAGTACATCATAATCGTCTTGGTTTGTTATAAACGTATCGAGTTTACGGTAGAAAACGTTCCCATTCTTCCCCTTCCTAGACATCGCATCTGTGAGGAGTTTTTTCGCACCGGTTTCAAGAAGACCAAATGCGAGTGTCCCTACGGCATTCGCAATAATTTCTGTGAACTCGTCAGCAGCAATCGATTCTTCTTCTGGTCTCAATAATTCCTTCTTAACCTTTGCTGCAATTGCCCCTTTATCAGTAGTAATTTTTGAATAATTCTCATTTTTTGTTCCTTTCGTTTTAAGATCATCTTCTCCTTTACACTTTCCATATTCATCTTTTCCTTTTGGACACTCCTTCTTGTCCAAATACTTATTTGATGCAAAAACTTGATCAAGAGTACTTTTCACCTTTTTGCTAGATTTCTCACGCATTTTTTCAATGAGACGAGATTGATTCACGATTGGGTTATCCCCTGATTGTTGGATGTAGGCGAGCCACCCTCCTCGTGAAAAATCATTCTTATACTCTTCAACACCTCCACGTCCAAGAAGTTTACCGAGAGGCTGTTCCTTATCAATTTCCTGTTTCAAAGAATCAACATTAAGCTCTCTTGCTCCATACTTTGCAAGCGTGAGTGCGGCGTAGCGTGCATCAAGACCTCCACCAGTATGGTAGTGCATCCAATTATCATGTGCTGCCTGCGCAAGGGTATTCGCGGTCCCCTGAGTAAAATCACTCCCACATTGCTTTTTTATCTCTCTCGCTAATTCATCAGCAGGAACATCTCCTTGAAGTGTTGTTTGCCCACCATCAGGAGGATTCGTGGTCGCTGAATATTTTTTCCTTAATTTTTCATACACTTCCGCTTGGCATATGGCTTTCTTGTTCTTCACATCTTGAGCAAGATCACCGAGCTTCACATTCGCAACGTAGAGTGCATAATCGAGCCCCGAACGAATCGCATCTGTTTTCACATCTTTTATGAATTCATCCCAGTTTGAGATGAAACTTGGTTCTCCATCAAAACCTCCGTTTGCCCACACAAGAGTGCTCTGGACAATTTTATCGAGGAAACGCTGAAGAAATATTTTTGCAATGGCATCAAGTCCATACTCCTTTACAAACTGCATTACATCCGTATTTTGCGCATACACGTTTGGAGTAAATAGTGGTTGGTTAATGAAACCAAACAGGAGAATCATAATAGTCCCCTTTGTAAAAACATTCTTCATATGAGGCATAGTATATCACAGCTTACTTTTCCTATGCAAGCTTCTTTGAAAACTTTTTTAAAAAGAGTAGTATCTAGCATATTAGAAGTAACTAAGAATAAAATGAACTATGAATTTATGGCATGACATAGCTCGTGGAGACGAAGCTCCTGAGGTACTTAACTGTATTATCGAGATTCCAAAGGGATCACCAAATAAGTACGAACTTGATAAGAAAACGGGACTCATCGCACTCGATCGTGCAAATTACAGTTCTGCTCCTTATCCATTTGATTATGGGTTTATTCCACAAACGCTATGGGAAGACGGGGATCCTCTTGACGTAATTGTTCCCACCACATTTCCACTCATTCCTGGTGTACTCGTGCGTGTACGTCCAGTTGCAGTAATGGAGATGATTGATGGAGGGGAATCAGACTACAAAATTATTGCAGTCCCTGTAGATGATAAACGATGGGATGATGTAACTGACCTTGAACATCTCAATAGACACAACATTAAAGAGTGGATTCACTTCTTTGAAACCTACAAAGAATTGAAAGGGAAAGATAATGTTGTTGTAATCCGTGATGTGAAAGGAAAAAATGCAGCGATTAAAGTGGTAAAGAAAGGGATTAAACTCTATAGTACCACATATGGTGCAGAATAGAGAATCGGTATTGAAAAACAGAGTGATACTATACAGTATCACTCTGTTTTCTATTAAGATAAGGTACGATATTGGACTAATTCCCTCCAACGCACAAATTTCCTCCAGGAGTAAACCAAGTATTGTTATACTTATCTTTACAGTACTTTGGTCTCTGCCCTACTTCATAAGCGTATGGATGATAACCACCATCATTCTGTTCGATATAGTTATAACTTGGGTCACGCAACCGAATACTCATACCATAGGTCTGATAGTTATTAGTCGGTTTTGAAGAGTATTTGAATAGAGTATCCCCGCTGTTTTGATATGGGCCAAAAATTGGATTACTAAGGTCTAATGCTATGTAAGAATTAAGAGCGTTTTCAAGGCAACTCTGCTGACTCCCCGAATGGAATGTATGTAAATAAGGACAATGAGGATAATCCCCATGATCAATATAATACATTTCAAGTGCTTTTTGAATTTGTTTAATCGCATTGATTCTTTTTGCATCTATAGCTCTCATACGTGCGCTATTAATCGATGGCATAACAACACTTGCAAGCACTCCAATAATAGCAATGACGACAAG
>JALVPH010000018.1:0-16777 GCA_027031875.1 Candidatus Parcubacteria bacterium
ATATTATATATAATATTGTATATAATATTATAATAACCTACCTCAGTATTTTACTCGCGAAAGAAAGGAAACTTTTTCCTCTCTTCGTAATACGATGTACCACATGTGTTCCTCGGTACTTTTTCTGTATGAGTCCGGTTTTTTCTAATCGTTGCGTGTGAACTGCAGCAGTTTGGTAGTGTAGGCCAAGACGCTCTGCAATTTCAAAGACGGTAAGATTTGCTTCTTCCTCAATTAAAGCAAGAATGGCAATTCTCTTCTTGTTAGCCAGTGCCTTAAAGTAAGTTTCTAACAATTTAATTTGCTTTTCTGAAAGTCTCATACTCCTTAGTAACATTAGTAGCATTAATCATTAGTTAATAATCACTCTGTGAGAGTGTTATTATACTATTATATATAATATTATAGTATGTACCATGCCTAGGACAAGTTGGGGTAGAGCGATTTAGGTTAAAAATTGCTAAAGAGATTTTTTCCTCTACATAACGTATCACGAGATTCTCTTGAAGCGGTTCATTACCCACACCAACACTCTGATGTATGCGTTAATGGTAGAGAAACTTGAATTCGAGAAAATTGTATGCGAAAATCCTAGAGGCTGTTAGTAAGTATTATTAAGAGTTATCTGGTCTTGTACCTATCCCATTATGGTTGGGTCTTATGGAGTTGCCGCATATTTAACGAAAGAAGTGTCATGGTACGATCTATTATCGCATAATTCTACTTTTTTAGATTCATCGAATTGACCTATGAAGAGAGAGAAATTTAAAGAAGTATTGGTTAAGATTCTTGATTCACTTGAAGAGTACGGGAACATTATTTGGCGTCTTGAGGGAAGCGCGAATCTGCTTGTTCAAGGTGTTCCTACGCAGGTGCGAGATTTGGATATCACTACTAACGAAGAGGGAATTAAGGTATTTAGAAAAGCATTGGAGGAATTTGTTGTGAAAGATTTTTACAATGAACACATTCACGCACACTCTCTTATATGCAATATGGATGGGGTTGAGGTTGAAATAAATGTGTATGATAGAAAAGAATTGAATATGTTTAATAACATTGAGGACGTGATATGGGAGGGGTTGAATTTACCAGTTCTCCCACTTGAATCTTCTAAGAGATTTTATGAATTAATCGGGAGGAAAGAAAAGGTTAATTTGATTCTTACTTACCTCGACTAGGTGTTTGTAAAATTTAAGTTTAATAGAATTGTATGCTAGAATTCCAGGAGTTATCAGTAGGTAATTATTGAGAATTATCTGGCCTTGTATCGTCAGTAATTATATAACCAGAAAATATGTCAGAAAACAAAGATATTAAAATAATAAAATCGGCAGAAGAATATTATACCCAAAAGAATGTTTATATTTATAAAGGGAATGTACTAGATAAAGATAGCTTTTCAGGAGAATTTGCAGATCTAATAGTTACATCTCCTCCTTATAATGTTGGTATTGAATATAATTCCAATGACGATGAGTTAACATATGATCAGTACCTGGATTTCTCAAAGAGATGGATGAAAAATTGTTACGATTGGAGTAGACCACAGGCTAGGTTTTTACTAAATATACCATTAGATAAAAATAAGGGTGGGCATAAAAGTGTTGGTGCTGATTTAACACGAATTGCCCAAGATGTTGGGTGGAAATATCACTCTACTATTGTGTGGAATGAAGGAAACATTTCAAGACGGACTGCTTGGGGTTCTTGGATGAAAGCATCGGCCCCTCACGTTATTGCTCCTGTTGAATTGATTGTGGTTTTATACAAAGAGCAATGGAAGAAAACTAAAGGTAGTGGAGTTTCTGATATTACAAAAGAGGAGTTTATAGAATATACAAATGGTCTCTGGACGTTTCCTGGGGAAAGTAAGAAAAGAATAGGACACCCCGCACCGTTTCCAAAAGAATTACCATATAGAGCTATAAAATTATTTAGTTTCGTGGGAGATACTGTGTTTGACCCATTTATGGGGAGTGGAACAACTCTAGTTGTCGCTGCTCAAACCAATAGAGTTGCAATTGGGCTAGAAATTGATAAGAATTATTGTAAATTAGCAAAAGATAGGGTTTTAAGAGAAGTGGGGCAATTATTATGAAGGATAAAGTTACACAAAAAGAAATAGTAATGGAGTATTTTAAAAAACACCCTAAAAGAGATATTCCTCACCCCGAAGTTGTTGATTGGGTTGTTGAAGAGTATAAAAGAAGGACCGGAAAAGTTTTTAGAGACCCAGATAGGCAAATCAGACAACTTCATCAGAGTGGGTTTTTAATAAAAGTCAAAAAAGGGGTTTATAGATATGATCCAGATTTTATATCAAACCCAAAACTTGAAGATTTTACTGAAGAACAGAAACGTATTATTTTAGAGAGAGATGGTTATAGATGTGTGATTTGTGGTAAGGGTTTAAAAGATGGTGTCGAATTACATGTTGATCACATAAAGCCAAAAGATAAAGGAGGTAAAGCGACTATTGAAAATGGTCAAACCTTATGTTCTGCACATAATTTTAGAAAGAAAAATTACAAACAGACGGAAACTGGCAAAAAGATGTTTATAAGGCTTTATGAAGCAGCTAAAGCAATCGGGGATGAAGAGACAATGAATTTCTGTGCTCAAATTCTAGAGGTATTTGAAAGAAATGGTGTTAATGGACATATAGAGTGGAAAAAATAACAACTGTCAGTGTTTTGTATTATTAGTATAGATAAATATCATCTTAATAGTCTGAGATATTTTTTAATCACATCAATTTCTCAACAACCACATACACAAAGAATCCTACATAAAAGAGAAACGCGAGGGGGAGGAAGGTGAGGAAGAATTTTGATTGGAGGTAAGATGGGAGGAGTTTCTTTTCCACGCGATAGAGGAGGAGTGCAATAATTCCCATTGAGAAGGCATTGAGAATTGCTCCGAGAATAATGAGTGACTTTGGCGCAGTGAATCCAAAGAGGAGAACAATTGCTCCGAAGAGTGTCATCGCTGATACTGCTCGTTTGTACCACTTCTTTTGTTCTTTTGACCCATCTTCAATTCCCGGTTTGTTTCCTGCAATACGCCCAATGAAATCTAAGATTCCGAGCTGAACCCCGAAGAGTGCCATCGCTCCCGAAAAGATAAAGAGCATTCCTACAACTGGATGAATATCGCGTGCAAAGACATTCGCTTCTGTGATGAGGAAGAGGAAGTCTTTTTGCTGTGGGGCAGAATTGTGAAATACTGCGTAGGATACGTATGCAAGGAGAATAATAATGATGAGACCACCGAACCAGAAGAAGAGCGTGTTCTGTTTCCATGAGTGTTTTTCAAATTCTTTTGCGTGTTGAATTGAACCCTTTCGTGCACTTGGAACGAGTAAATCTTCTTCTCTGTGCGGTGTTGCAATAAGCCCCTTCTTTTCTTTCTCTACGTAGAATGAATTCATAAGGAGGAGATTTCCCCCTGATCCTGCATACGCAATTGCGCTAAGAAATGTTGCAAGTGAGATGCCTGCAGGGATGAATATGTAACTATCTCCTTTCCCGAAGAAACCAAGAAGCATCTCCTTGAGAAAGTGGATATCAAAGTAGTAGATAAAGAGAAAGATGGTAAGCGCAAGGAGAAAACTCATATTCACCTTTTGAACAAAAATAATTCTTCTGTAGATGTGTGTCCCAAGAAGAAGGATTGCGCTTGCGAGCAGAAGAATAATGAGACTGAGGATGTTATGAGAGATTGAGAGATGGAGTCCTTCTTTAAGCAATTGTGCAGGCATCGCTGAAAATCCAGGCCACCCAAATGCAATGAGTGTAGAAAGGAGAATCCATCCAAAAGCAAATTTCCAAATACGAGCGAAATTTGCAAGCTCATCTTCCCCTAGGAAGGCGGTATGCCGCTCTATTGCTACCACAATAATGAGCTGAATGGTAATCCCTAAAAGCGCTCCCCAGAGGAGCCCAAATCCATGGTGTGCAGTGAGATAAGGCCAGAGAATAAATTCTCCCGATCCGATTCCCATTGCGATTGCGAGGAACGCAGGCCCAAACCCTTTGAATAGGGTATCTGTCTGTTTTGGAAAAAAGATTCTTCGTATGTGTTGCATATGCGTTTACTATACCATATTTTATTATTTCTTGTGGAAACAGAAATACTCGCGTAGTATGTGTGTATGAAGTATCCAATCGAGAAAAAGCTTGTAGTAGGGATTTCATCAAATGCACTTTTTGATCTCGCGAAGGAGGATGAGATCTTTCAAAAGGAAGGATTAGGTGCATACAAGAAGTATCAAACGGAAAAGAGAGATGTGGTCCTCCAGAAGGGTGCAGCATTTCACTTTGTAGAGCGATTTCTCAACATTAACAAAGTGTACACTGAAGAAAAGCCGGTTGAGGTTGTGCTTCTCTCAAGAAATAGCCCAGAGACAGGGATGCGTATCTACAACTCTATCCAACACTATGGTTTAGATATACAGAGAGCCGTTTTTACGGCAGGAGAGTCTCCCTACTCATACATTCCCGCTTTTAACATCTCACTTTTCCTCTCTACGAATGAGGAAGATGTGCGTAATGCGCTAAATGCTGGTTTTGCTGCGGGGAGAATCTTAGGAACAAAGATTACTGAGGAAGATGATACAAAAGAACTGAGGCTTGCCTTCGATTTTGATGGCGTGCTCGCGGACGATGAAGCAGAGAAGGTGTATAAGGAAAAAGGGCTTGAAGCATACCGGCAGTATGAGAAAGAGCACAGAGACGTTGCGCTCAAACCGGGACCGCTTGCCGATTTTTTCAAGAAAATTTCCTACTTCCAGAAAATGGAATCGGAGAAGCTTGAGAAGAATCCACACTATACAAAGATTCTCAAGACTGCAATTATTACCGCGAGAAGTGCTCCTGCACACGAACGCGCGATACACACTCTCGGGGAGTGGGGAGTGAGTGTCGATGAGATGTTCCTTCTTGGTGGCGTGGAAAAGAAGCGTGTGCTTGAGATTATGAAACCGCACCTCTATTTTGATGATCAATTAGTAAATCTTGACGAGACGATTCAGAACATTCCGCTTGTGCATATCCCGTTTGGAATTGCAAATAGTGAATGATTATGTTACTCATTAGTAGGCATTATTCGTATAAGATAAACAGCAATAGCTATGCAAAACAATAAATTCACAACAGGAATCCTTCATCTCGTAATTCTTGTGTTAGGAATTATTATCGGGCGATACCTTATTCCTCATCAGGAGCGCGTTGTTGTAGATTACAATCAAGGCAAGCAAATTCAACAGCAGAGGCAAGATACCGACAATAAGAATAATAATGATACAGAAAGAGATACCTTCAGTCAGAATGATGAGCAATTTCTCTCAAATGGCGGAAATGAAAACTCAGATGAGGGAGATACAGGAAATACTTCTGACAATGAAAAGGGGACGATGATTGTCCGTGTTCCTAAGATAGGCGAAGGTGGAACTACTGCTTTTGACCCTGTCGAGGTTAAAAAGAGTCCTGCTGTTCTCAATGCAGTGTATCGTGCACTCTTCAAGATTCAATCCGGAGATGGTTCTAGGGTATGGAATGGGCTACAATTTGATTCTGTCTCCATTGATTCAGGGGTTGCGAAAGTAGAGCTTTCAGGTTCTTGGCTTCCTGGGGGAGATATGAGTGGGTATAGATTCCGTCGCCTCATAGATGCTGCTGCGTTTCAATATCCTAATGTAGATAGAGTGGTAGTATTCCTCAATGGAAACGCATTTGATTGGTGTATTGATGATGTATCAGGTGGGGAAAATGGATGTCCTACACACCCACGATATTGGGATGATGATCGTTCTTACTACGCAAACAATCTCGTGATTACATATTAATTTGTCTGACTAGAATCATTCTAGTGATAATCCTCAATGTTGCGATTGGATAAAGCGGTTTCTTAAACTGCTTTTTCTTTTACCTTTCCTATATAACTTTAGGCGATAGTATGCTACCCTATGGTATATCTATCCGTTATTAATAATATAGAGTTATGCCACTTTTAGAGAAAGCAAATGAAGGGAAAGAGATAAAGAGAAAAACTCCTTTTGGGGTATTTTCCCGCTTCCCTTATAAAACACATCTTATTCATATTATGGAAGATCCAACACCCTTCTTTATGGATATAAAAAAGAATCATTATAAGGAGGGGGATTTCGTTGCGGTTTCAGAAAAATTTATCGCGATATCTGAAGGGAGAGTTATTCATCGTTCTCTTATCAAACCATCTTTACTTGCAAAGATTCTCGTAAAAGGTGTGAAGAAATATAAAAATGATACTGGATACTCAAACCCATTGAAAATGCAGGTTGCAATTATGCGTGCAGGATATATTCGTATATTTCTTGCCGCGGTGTTAGGAGCGATTACAAGATTATTTGGTCGTCATGGAGATTTCTATAGAATCGCAGGGAATAGAATTTCTGAGATTGATGGATTCGATCCTGCGACGGTTAAGCCGTTTGATGAGTTTGCGGTACTTGGACCAGAGGACCCTAATCGTGCTGCACAAAAAATTGAAGATGAAGTAGGTATTCCTGCAGTCATATTAGATAGCAATAATATTAATACAGAAGTACTTGGAAGAAGTAACAGTGTCTCTTACTCAGATGCAGAAATTCGTGAGATATTTCTCGACAACCCAATGTCACAAGGGAGTGAACTTACTCCAATTATCCTCGTGAGAAAGGAGTCAGACTAGTTTAGTTTTCAATTCGTGCCTTATGGATAACAAAGAAAGAGAAAAGCTTGAGAAACGCATTCAGGAACTAGAAGGAGAAATGTATTCTGCAGATTTTTGGAATGACAAAGAGCACGCTCAATTCGTATTGAAAGAGATAGAGAGGTTGAAAGGGGAGCTTCTCGGAGAAAAGAAGTATGATAAGGGGAAAGCAATTATTTCTATCTTTGCAGGTGCAGGTGGAGATGATGCGGAAGATTTTGTTCGTATCCTCTATGAGATGTATACCGCTTTCGCGGAAAGGGAGGGGTATACAGTGAACCTTCTCAGTCAGTCTCCTAATACCCTAGGAGGGTATAGGAGTATCTCCTTTGAGGTCGTTGGGAAAGGTGCGTATGGAAAGTTGAAAGGGGAATCAGGAGTACATCGCCTCGTCCGAAAATCTCCGTTTAATAAACAGGGAAAACGACAGACGAGTTTTGCACTCGTTGAGGTGCTCCCTGAGATTCAAGCATCAGAGTTTCATCTTGATGAATCAGAGCTAGAAATATCGTTTGCTCGCTCAGGAGGTGCAGGGGGGCAAAACGTAAACAAACGAGAAACCGCAGTGCGTGTTGTCCACCCAAAGACAGGACTCTCTGTGTTCATCTCTGAAGAGCGAACACAGGAGCGAAACCGTGAGCGTGCGCTCGAAATCATGCGTGCGAAACTTTACAAGAAACATCAGGAAGATGAGGAGAAGAAGAGAAAGGGGCTCACTATTTCCGATAAGGTCTCTATTGAGTGGGGAAACCAAATGCGCTCTTACATATTCGATCCTTACCAAATGGTGAAGGATCACAAACACAACAAAGAAACAACCCGCCTCCACGATGTGCTTGCGGGTGATTTGTCGTTTCTGTTCTAATAGTGTATGGTTAAGGTATCTTATGGCAGATTCGTATCAAAATATTAAAGATGGAGTAAAACTTATTCTTCGAACTGGAGATAAGAAATTTTTTACTCTCCTGAGAGGGGATAACCTCCACGTATGGGATTTTCCTGGTGGAGGTATTGAAAATGGAGAGGGTATAGAGATTGCAGCAAAGAGGGAATTTGAAGAAGAAGTTGGGATTCCTTTCTCTCTTCTGAACACTGATAACATTTCCTATGTAGGAGAGTATACACAAATAAACGGAACAAAACTTTTCATTTTTTACGCAGAAACGCCTCTTCGTTCGGAGGAAATTCTTAAGTATATCCCTAAGGATATATATGAGCGGTCTCATAATGAGACAAAGAAAGTTGATTTTCTCTCATTACGAGAAATTTTTCGTATGCGGGAGAACGAAGTATTAAATAAAGAAGGTGAGAGAATACTCTGGGGTTCATTTAAGCCACTATTAAAGGTGCTTGATACAAAAGCACGGGACAAAAGTAAATTATTGCGTGAAAGTTTCGGAGAACACTATTCTGCTCAAACCTTTCTCGGTCGAGAAAGAGAATCTTTACAAGACAGGAAAAAGCCTTTTAAACGGAAATAGTATAATGTAATCATATGAAAGCTGTTATTCTTGCTGCAGGAGAGGGGAAACGCCTTCGCCCTCTTACTAATAAACTCCCCAAAATACTTCTCCCTATAAGAGAGGATGGATGGACAATACTTGATCACTTAATCTCATCTTTTCCGACTATAGTTAATGAAATATTTATTATTGTTTCATCACACCAAGAGAAGATTAGAGACCGTATTACTAAAAAATGGCCTAAAAGACAGATTATTCTTCTAGAACAAACAGAAAAGACAGGCACGATGGGTGCAGTACTATTGGTTGAAAATTTCATTAAGAGTAATGAAAGTTTTTTTGTTATTCATGGTGATGATTATCATTTAAGCGAGGACATTAAAAATTTTATTCACAAAACAACTTACGGGATATCACTTGCGAGAAAAGTGTATAATCCTCAGTACTACTCTTTTGATATAGATAAGAATGGGTATATTCTAGGAACAAGAGAACAAACAGAATTAGAGAAAAAAAATGGAGCACTCATTGCTTCTGGAATGTATATGCTTACGAAGGAGGTGTTTTCTTTTCCAAGGAGAATTCTCTTTAATAAAGAGATTGGTCTTCCACAGACAATCCTTAATATGAAAGATGTGCACCCCTTGCAATGCTACATCGAAAAAGAATGGTATCCTGTAAATACTATTGATGATTTAAAAAAGCTTCAGACCTTTTTAAAGAAAAAGGGTGGAGAGGAGATTTCTCTTTCTTAATAACTTCTGCTAAACTTTCCTATATGCCAATTCTTAGAAAAGCTCATCCAGGAAAAACCTTAGAGACGGAGACGACGAGAGGAAAGTATCTCCGCTTTCCGGTGAGAACCCCACTCGTACGCGAATGGGATACCCTTGTCGGCGATACTTCTTAATGAAATCGGTGATGAATTGAGAGACGGGGATGTCGTTCTCGTTGCAGAATCTGTAATTGCGGTAGCGTGAAAGCGCGCATACCCAATTCGTGATATTAAACCGGGTTTCTTTGCTCTGCTCCTTTCTCGTTTTGTCACAAAGATAAAGCACGGAATTGGCCTAGGGATGCCAGAGACCATGGAACTCGCAATACGAGAGGTTGGCTTATGGAGGATTCTCCTTGCCGCTCTCGTTCATGTGATTATGCGTCTCTTTGGAAAGCGCGGTTGGTTCTATCGTGTTGCAGGAGAGAAGGCTCGAGGAATTGATGGCCCAACACCAGGGACGATTCCTCCCTACAATGAATATGCGACGCTCTTTCCAAAAAACCCTGGTGAGTATGCAAGAAAGATGGAGGAACAGATTCTCAGTAGTAAACCTCACCTAAAAGATGTGAAAGTGATTGTAATCGACGCGAATGATCTTGGAGTGAACATTTTCGGGGAAAAGGAGAGAACATGGGTTCAGTTTGCAAAAGAGCTCGCACACGACAACCCGTTTGGACAGGGAAGTGAATCAACACCGTTTCTCTTATGCAGGAAGCAGGATTGAGAGAAGCCCCTCATTCGCCCGCAGGGGCGTTTTTCCCTGCCATTTTTTCACTCATATATTATATAGTTTCCTTGCTTGACCTTTCCTTACGGATGAGTAAGATGGAGCCCGTGAATGTTGGTCGAGTATTCTACCGACCGGGTTCATAATTATCAGTAACTTTTAATTACAAAGCGAGTAGAACTCGTGGAGTACCCTTAGGTTAGGCTTAATTATGAGCCTTGCTATTTGGTAATAAGAAACAGTTTACTCACTATTCAAATGATATGACACGATCACTTAAGAAAGGTCCCTACGTTGACCCTCGCATTTTGAAAAAAATTGAGGGGAAGGATCCACTCAAGACACCGCCTATTAAAGTGTGGGCGCGTGCATCGATGATTTCCCCAGAGATGGTGGGATTCACCTTCGCGGTTCATAATGGTCGAAAACACGTCGAAGTTCTCATTACAGAAGATATGATTGGACATCGTCTCGGAGAGTTTGCTCCTACACGAACCTTCCACCGCCACGGAGGAAAGCTTATGAAGGAGCTTGAACAGAAGAGACGTGAAGCTGAGATTGCAGCTGCAAAAGCGGCACGAGCAGCAGCTAAGTAATTTACTTCACTAAAGAACGAATACTACTATGAAAGCTAGTCTTAAAAATTACCGTCAGTCACCGAGAAAAGTTCGCCTCGTTGCGGACCTCATTCGAGGGAAGCAGGTAGAGAAGGTGCTCACTGACTTGGAATACCTTCCGAAGCGAGCTTCACGCATTATGAAAAAACTCGTGGAGTCAGCAGTTGCAAATGCAGAACATAACTTCAAGGTATCTCCTGAAGATCTCTACATTAAGGAAGTTCGTGTAGACAAGGGAATTACCCTCAAACGATGGAGAGCACGCGCACGAGGTGTTGCGAAGCGAATCAACAAGAGAACTTCTCACATTATTATTACCCTTGGTATTAAGAACGATAAGTAAGTATGTCACACACAGTACACCCATACGCGCACAGACTCGTGAATCTTCGCGATTGGCGTTCTCGCTGGTTCGCACGCGGGAAGAAGTATCGCGATCTCCTCAAGAAAGATATTGTAATTCGAGACTTTCTTGAGAAACGTCTCAAAGGAAAGTATGTTTCTTCCATCGAGTTTGAGCGCGATCAAAAGCGAACGAAGATTCTCGTGAAAAGTTCACGCCCAGGTCTCATTATTGGAAAGGAGGGCGAGGGAGTTGAGAAGCTCACAAAGGAGATCATTCGCGAGATGAAGAAGAGAGGAGTTTGGGATGGAGAGACATTCTCACTCGAACTCGTTGAGATTAAAAACCCTGATGTGGACGCGATGATTGTCGCACATCAAATCGAGGAAGCACTCCTCAAGCGACTCCCATTCCGTCGTGTAATGAAACAGATGCTCGATAAGGTAATGTATAATCGCGAGGTAAAGGGAACGAAGATTGCACTTTCTGGTCGCCTCGGAGGTCACGAAATGGCACGAAAGGAAGAGGTGAAACGAGGAGGAATTCCACTTCAATTCATTCGTGGGGATGTTGATTACGCAGAGCACAAGGCCGTTCTCCCTTACGGAGTAATTGGAATCAAGGTCTGGATTTACAAGGGGGATTCCCTTGAGAAGAAACTTAATCAGGATAAGAGAAGCTAATATGTTATTCCCAAAGAAAGTAAAACACAGGAAGTGGCAGACGGGACGAAAGAATCCAAAAAAGGTTCACTGCGCAACGCGCGGGCTTCGCATTGAGCACGGAGACTTTGGTCTCAAAGCGATGACGAGTGCGCGCATTACGTCCAACCAGATTGAAGCTGCCCGAAAGGTTCTCACGCGAGAAGTGGGGAAGTTCGGAAAGTACTACATCCGCCTCTTCCCAGATCGCCCTTTTACCAAGAAACCACCTGAGGTTGGTATGGGAAAGGGAAAAGGAGATCCGCAGGGGTTCTGTGTTGAGGTTCTCCCAGGACGCATTATGTTTGAGGTAGGAAACGTTCCTGAAGCACGCGCACGTGAAGCTCTACGAAAGGCAGGAACGAAACTCCCCGTAAAGGTCAAAATTGTTAGCCAAGAAGATATCTACTAGAGAGCGAGCTATATGTCAGAAGAAAAGAAAAACAAGAGGGTACTTAAAGGTGTTGTTGTATCCGACAAAATGGATAAGACAGTGGTTGTTCTTGTGGGACGCTTCGTGAAGCATCCAAAATACAAGAAGTACTACACCGTAAATAAGAAGTACCATGCGCACGATGAGCGCAACCAATACAAAGTTGGTGATGAGGTCGAAATTATTGAGACGAGACCAATCTCAAAGCGAAAGAGTTTTGCGGTCATCTATAACGATTAAGAGAGCTTATGATTCAAGTTGGAACAAATGTGAAAATTACCGATAACACTGGAGGAAAGACCGGGAGGGTATTTAAGATTCTTGGAGGATCAAAGCGTCGTTACGCTCGCCTCGGTGATGTGGTTGTTCTCTCAATTAAAACCGCAGAACCACGAAAGCTCGTAAAGAAGAAAGATGTCGTTCGCGCTGTCGTCGTTCGCCAGAAGAAGGAGTTCCGTCGTAAAGATGGTTCCTACATTCGTTTTGATGACAACGCAGTGGTTATCATTGATAACAAGGGGGAGCCAAGAGGTGCGCGTATCTTTGGTCCTATTCCTCGCGAACTTGCAGAACGAGGTTATAAGAAGATAATTTCCCTCGCCCCAGAGGTGCTCTAAGAACAATGCCTATGAAGAAGATAAAGAAGATAAAACGCGGAGATACCGTAATCGTTATTTCTGGACGCGAAAAAGGGAAGATTGGAAAGGTGCTCTCACTCCTTCACGATACGCAACAAGTTATCGTTGAGGGAATCAACCTTCGCAAGAGAGTGGTGAAGGATAATCAGGGGAAAGTAACCTTCGCAAAGACAGAGTTTCCGATTCACGTTTCGAACGTGATGTTCCTTGATCCAAAAGAGAAGGTAGGAACACGCATCGGGTTCACTATTGATGAGAAAGGAAAAAAGGTTCGCATTGCAAAGAAGAGTAAGACAGAATTAATCTAAACGTACTATGGCACTACTATATCGTGAAAAACAAGCGAAAGCGTTCGATACGCTCAAGGATACGCTCGGTCTCAAGAATGTGATGGAGACACCAAAAATTGAGAAAATTGTGGTGAACGTGGGAACGGGAAGTAAGATGAAACGCGACCGATTTGCGAATGAGTTCATCGCTGAACAGCTCGCAAAGATTACTGGGCAACACCCCGCTGCACGACCTGCGAAAGCATCTATTGCGGGATTCAAAATTCGTCAGGGGGATAAGATTGGATTGAGTGTTACCCTTCGTGGGGAGAAGATGATTTCATTCTTTGACAAGCTCATTCATATTGCACTCCCACGAACGAAGGACTTCCGTGGAATTGATCCAAAGTCAATTGATGCAATGGGAAACCTCACGCTTGGAATTCGAGAGCACACTATTTTCCCAGAGACAGAAGACGAAGAGTTGAGTAAAATCTTCGGTCTCTCTGTCACAATTGTGACCTCACTTTCAAACCAGAAAGATGCGAAAGAATACCTCACCTACCTCGGAGTTCCGTTTAAAAAAGAGGAAGCAAAGAACGCTTAGTGGAGGCGTTTTTTGTTTACTTTTCCTCATATTCTTGTACCATTCGTCCTGATGAAACGAGGCTCAAAAATTCGCCGCCTCACGTGGCTCGATTGGTTGAAAATTGTGATTGCAATTGATATTACTGCAAACGGAATCGGATTGATGTTCGGTTTTCCTTTTCACATTTTCGCAAATATGTTCGGCTGGGTCTCCCGAGTAATATTTGGACTCCTCTACGTGTTTATGGCATTCCTCATTTTTGCGAGAACGCTCTACGCGCGAAAAATTATTGATGAGAAAATCGATGCGAGCGATATCCAGCATTTCGGAGATAAAAAGATGCTTAGACGTCTCTACAGGAAGCTCATTCATCTTATTGCGGAAATTATCTACTACCTCGATCAACGTTCAAAGGAGGTACTCGATTGGGTTGATACCCTCCTTGATAGGGTCGAAGTCTTTTTTGAGAAACGGAAAAGAGAGGTAAGAGAAGAGGTTAACTCTATTATTCGTGAAGAAGAAGAGAAAAAGAAGTAGCATATGAGATACTTTTTTTACGTATTTTTCTTTCTCACCATATACTTCCAACTCTTTCTCCTCTTTAGCTTTATCGATTGGAGAAAGGAGCGAAAGCGAGGCGGGAGTAAACGAGAGAAGGGAAATGGACACAGCTCTGTTACTCTCCCTTCTGTCACTATCATTGTTCCTTGTTACAACGAAGAGAAAACGGTTGAGAAGACGGTGAAATCTCTCCTCGCCCTCCACTATCCGAAAGAGAAACTGCGCATTTTTGTCGTAGATGATGGATCAACAGATAATACCTGGGAGGTAATTCAGCAGTTTGTATCGGACTCTCGTGTTCGTATTTTCCGTAAGAAGAATGAGGGGTCAAAATTTGCTGCGCTTAACTACGCTCTCCATTATGTGGAGACAGATATCGTTGGGGTTCTTGATGCGGATTCGTGGGTACGTGAGGACGCACTCATCCATACAGTGGAGGAGTTTTTGAAAGATGAAAATGTGATGGCAGTCATCCCCTCTATGATCATTGCGGATCCTGATTCTTTCATTCGAAAAGCTCAACGTGCGGAATATGAGATTGGAATCTTTGTGAGAAAAGTGTTCGCGAAAATCAAAACAGTATACATTACACCAGGGCCATTTTCCCTTTTTAGGAAAAAAGTGTTTGATACGCTTGGCCCCTATCGTGAAGCACACCATACAGAGGATGCGGAAATTGCACTCCGTATGCAGAAAGCAGGGTACCCTATTGCCTATAGTGAAAAAACAATTGTGTATACGGTAGGACCGAAGACGGTTCCAAAACTCATTAAACAGAGGATTCGATGGACCTACGGTTTTATACGTAATGCAATTGACTACCGTGAACTATTTTTCAATAAAAAGTATGGGGAGTTAGGATTTGTAGTGCTCCCTATGGGTCTCTTTCGAATCTTCCTTGCAGTATTCCTCTTCCCGATGTCACTCTATCTCATCTCAAAACCACTCATTACCCAGATAGAAAAGTGGCGAAGTGTTGGGTTTTCATTCGATCTTCCTCACCTCTTTTCTGGAAGCATTGATACCTTCTTCTTCCACCTCAACCCCATTAGCATCCTTTCTCTTCTCGGGTTCCTCTTTATGATTATTTCAATCATTCTTGGGAGGAAAATTTTGCGAGAAAAGAAGAAGTTCCTCTTCCTCGATTACCTTGCGATGCTCTTCGTGTATACCTTTGTTGCACCCATCTGGCTCGCAAAATCACTCTGGAATGCAATCCGCCTTAAGAAGAGCGCGTGGCGCTAAGATGTTACAATGCTTATGAAAAAACACCTCATTTTAAAACACCTCATTATCCTCTCTCTCACCGTTGCAATTTTCTTTGCGGTCTTTCGCTTCGTCTCTTTTGAGAATGCAGTGAAGCGGAGAGAAATCTCCCTCCTTCAAGAGAACGTGCTCATTGACCTTATGGCAAATGAGACACAGTTTGAACTTCTCAAATCAGCACCCTGTGATTCTCTCATAGAGGGATCAAGTCTCGCAAATAAGATGGATGAGATTGGGCGCAAGCTCACCTTTGCAGAAAATCACGACGACAACCTTGAGGAAATCGCGTCGCTCAAGAAGTACTACTCTCTCCTTGAAATTAAGGATTACCTCCTCTCAAAGGAGCTCGTGAAGAAGTGTCCGGGGTCTAATATTCACTCTATTGTGTACTTCTATCGTGAACATTGCGAGCCGTGCGTGCGACAGGGTTACGTGCTCTCGGAAATTAAGAAGCGTTACCCGTGGGTGCGTATCTACTCTTTCGATTATGATCTCGATTTTCCTATTATTAAAAGTTTCGGAGATATCTACCACGTTGCGGAGGGGGAGTTTCCGGTGTTAATTCTTGATGATAGTTCCATTCACCATGGATTTACCTCTGTGGAAGAGATTGAGCATGCAATTCCGCAGCTAGAAGAGGAAAAGGTGCTTCACGATTTTGTTGAGCACCTTAAGGAAGAAGAGGGGAAGGAGGAAGTGAGTATTGATGATGCCTCGTGTGAGAAAGAGGAGGGGAACGAAAAACAGGTATCTTATCACTGTGTGATAAAAGAAGGAGAAAGGAACGAAGAGTACGTGTTTGATGGAGATCAATTTGTACCGAAGGATGAAAATAGGGAAGAGGAAAAACGAAAAGACGATTAGTAACCGCCTTTTTTCTTTTTGAGAAAGCGCAACAACTTTCCCAAAACGTAGTCTACTCCTATCATCAGCGAAACTGCCGTGAGGA
This sequence comes from Candidatus Parcubacteria bacterium, assembly GCA_027031875.1. Taxonomy (GTDB): domain Bacteria; phylum Patescibacteriota; class Minisyncoccia; order Phycocordibacterales; family UBA1006; genus UBA1006. Next base: position 16,067 of record JALVPH010000018.1, read on the forward strand.
ACAGATACAAATCCTTGCCTTCCCCTATTCCACAGATTAAGAGTGTTGTAGTGAATGCTATCACTGGTGAGAGAAGGCGATAGCTTTTTCATCCATATTAACCCACTTGCTTACAGTCTTCATCATACAAGCTGCCCGCCATTCCCGCGAAGGCGGGAATCTAGGGAGAAACTAAATTTCTATTGTAAATTAAGAGAATTCTGTTACTATACCCCTCGTACGAATCTGTTGAACGGAGAGTTTTTCTCTCTGTGCAGATTGCTACGATTACCCATAACTAATTCAACGTAATTTTATTTTTATATTATGTCTATACCAAACGATGACGTTCTCATCAAAGAGATGTTCGAGGTTGGTGCTCATCTTGGATACTCAAAGTCCAAGCGCCATCCTTCGGCAAAACCTTTCATTCTTAAAACTACTCACGGAAAGGATATCATTGACCTCGAAAAGACGGCACGTCAGCTTCGTGACGCACTCAGTTTTCTCGTAGAACTCAAAGCGAAAGGACACCAGGTTCTCTTCGTAGGAACTCGGGCAGAAGCACGTGGAATTGTCCGCTCTCAAGCAGAGGTAATTGATATGCCTTTCGTAACAGAGCGATGGATTGGGGGGACGCTCACAAACATCTCTGAAATTAAGAAGCGAATTCAAAAGCTTATTGAGTTGAGTGAACAGCATGAGCGCGGAGAGCTCGTCGCTGCTACAAAG
>JALVPH010000018.1:16787-17718 GCA_027031875.1 Candidatus Parcubacteria bacterium
ACCAAAGTGATAGCGACGAACTCATCGCAGCAACAAAGAAAGAAAAACTTATGCTCGAACGAGAAATTGAGCGTCTTGAAAAGAAGTTCGGAGGGCTTCGAAACCTTAAGGGGCTTCCCGGAGCACTCTTCGTGGTTGACCCGAAGAAGGAGGAGATTGCGGTAACGGAGGCAAACCAGATGGGGATTCCGGTTGTCGCGCTCGCAAATACAGATGCGGATATCACAAAAGTAACGTATCCAATCGTTGCGAATAACGTATCTGTTCCTTCCATTGCGTACTTCGTGAAGAAGATTGCGGAGGCGTTCAAGTAGACGACTACCTATTACACGCTAATGTATAACCTAGAGTATGAGTATTGATATTGAACAAATTAAACAGTTACGAGAGGAAACGGGAGTTTCTATTGGAAAGTGTAAAGAAGCGCTTGAAGAGGCTGGAGGAGATATGGAGAAGGCACGAGAGCTCCTCAAAGAGTTTTCCGCAAAAGCAGCTGCAAAGAAGGCCGATCGTGATCTTAATGCGGGAATTGTTCACGCCTATGTGCACCCAAATAACACGCTTGGGGTTCTCCTCAAACTTGCGTGTGAGACTGACTTTGTTGCAAAGAATGATGATTTCCACACGCTCGCAAAAGATATCGCGATGCATATTGCTGCGATGAATCCTCAGAGTGTTGAAGAACTCCTTGAGCAAGCCTTCATTAAGAATCTAGAGCAAACGATTAAGAAGTTAATTGAGGAGTACGTGCTCAAGATTGGAGAGCGGATTGAGGTTGCAGACTTTACTCGTTACGCATTCGAGTAAATCTACTTGCGTAAGAGGAAGTTTTCCTTACAATAAGGGAGACTTTCTTGCCACCTTAGCTCAGTTGGTAGAGCAACGGTTTTGTAAACCGTAGGTCGTCGGTTCGAGTCCGACAGGTGGCTCA
>JALVPH010000019.1 GCA_027031875.1 Candidatus Parcubacteria bacterium
CGGAAAGAAGATTCCAAAGATGATGGCGGAGCAGAAAGAGAAACTCATCAATGGATGTATTGAACATGGGATGAAAAAAGAGATTGCAGAGGAACTCTGGCATCAGATTGAAACATTCGCGGCGTATGGATTCAACAAGGCACACGCAGCGAGCTACGGTCGCATTAGCTACGAAACGGCGTATATGAAAGCAAACTACCCGCTCGAGTATATGACTGCAATGCTTACTGCGGAATCTGGTGATACAGATAAAATTTCCGAAATCATCCGTGAAGCAAAAGTACTTGGTATAGAAATCCTTCCTCCTGATATTAATGAATGTTACGGTGGATTTACCGCAATCCCCGCAGAAGAAGAGGGGAAGAAAAATGCAATTCGCTTTGGGTTCTACACCATCAAAAATTTTGGAGAAGCAATTGCAGATGCAATCATTCAAGAGAGAGAAGAAAACGGGAGATTCCGTTCACTCGAGGATTTTCTCAAGCGTATCCGCCATCGAAACTTCAACAAGAAATCGCTCGAAGCACTCATTATGTCGGGGGCACTTGATATGTTTGAAGACCGTGGAATCCTCCTCGATAACATTGAAGAACTCGTTGCTTATAACAAAGCAAGTCAATCCCTCTCAAATAACCAAGATTCACTTTTTGGAGAAGAAGCAAGTCATATCCGACTCCAGAGAGGAAAGAAGCTCTCCCTTTCTGAAAAGCTTAAGATGGAGCGGGAGATTCTCGGAATTTACGTTTCTGGACACCCTCTTGAACCCTATAGAAAGCGTTTTGAGTTAAATAAAGAGAGCATTCGAAGTGTACGCGAGGAACGCGGTGAGGGAGATACAGTCATCCTCGGAGGACTCATCGAACACCTCAAAATTATTCACACGAAAAATGGAGAGAAGATGGCATTCTTTCAACTGAGAGATTTCGATGGAGCGATTGAGGTGGTTGTGTTTCCGCGTACCTACAAGGAGTATCAACATATACTAGAAGAGGATGCACCTGTAGCACTGAAAGCGAAAGTTTCTACGAGAGACGGAGAGAAGAGTCTCGTCTTGCAAGGAATAAAACTCCTCACAAAAGAATGATTCATACAAAAATGCTCCTTGGAGCGTTTTTTCGTATGGCTACTTAAGGAGCGCAGATACATCTCCCACGTTACCTCCCCCAGATTTTCGAAAGTTCCCTGTCACATCACCAACCCCAATTGTTCCAAGCATAAGCTGAATAATCCCAAACACAGATACCATAATCACCATCCCAATAATACCCCACAGAATGCTTTGCTTTCCTTGCGTGAGATCCTTTTCCTCTTGCTTTGCCTTAAAAAAAACGAAAAGTCCCCAAAAGAATTGTACAAACGCAAGCGCAAAGAGGACAAGAATGAGAGGATTGATAATCTGCCTATTTACCTTTGCGAGAAAATGTGTAAGAGCATCCGTATCCGCATGCGCTACAGGAATAAGAATATATTCGTATATAACATTCATCATATAAAGAAGTATATCATGCATAGAACAAAAAGAAAAAAGCGTTTAACGCTCTTTTCCAAATATAATTAGAATCCCACTCGTGGAATATTATCTTGTGTAATCTGTGCATTTCCTACTCCAAAGGTTCTCTGAATAACTCCTACGAGACCCCACACAGAGAGGATAACAAAGAGACCAATAATTCCATTTACCACAAATTTTTTCGCTTTATCCTTGTCATCCGGATTAGAGGCAATCATATACCTCACTACTCCATAGATGAAGAAGAGAAGTGCAGCAGTAATAAGAAACGGAATAAGTCTGTCCGCAAAAAGTTTGAGGACGGTAAGAATAGAGAATGCATCAGCTCCCTGTGCAAATGCGAGCGCTGGAATAGAAAACGCAACTACACTACTAATAATCTTTTTCATATACATTACTTAACATTACAACTTGATAATAATCGATTATTATCCCTTTTCTGCCGAAAACTGATTATCAGCATCAAGGTACGATACAAGTATACAGGACTTAGGAAGAGAAGACAATACGTAAACTACGAACCAAAGAAGATATTGAAGTCGGATTTGAGCCCAAGTGTGGAGACAATGAGATTCACAATAACCCACGCGAGTAAGAATACCACAATTCCTATAAGAAGATTTGTTGCGGCCTTCTTTGCAGCATCCCTCTTTTGTGTATTTCCTCCAGAAAAGAGAAGTTGGTATCCCGCATACGCAAACACAATTGCGGCAATAGGAATCATTATAATGAAGATATAGCTAATAACTCTACGAATCATTCTAATGAAATCATTGAGAGTACACATTCTCCCCCCTTCCCCAAGATTATATCCACAGTTAAGGGGAACAAGACTCTTCCCGTCATAGTCTGAATACTCATTAGAACCGCTGCTTGTAATATTCGAAGTAGTATTTGGTTGGTTGCTTGGGTTAGATCCCGGAATCTGTTTTTGAAGAGGAATTGTTTGAAGATCAATAACTGCGTCAAGTCGGCTCTCTGAACTGTTCTCTACATCTAATTTTGTTCTCACTCTAAGTCCATACGAACCTGAATCAAGCACTGAGCTATCCTCAGAAAAATGTGTTCCTTTCTCATATGGAATAACACCAATCGGATAAGAATTTTGATTCTCATCGACAAGAGTAAGGTAGAGTTTTGCATCTTGTGGAAGATTTACAGGACGTGCTTTAACAACATCCCCCTCAATATGGAAATAGTACCCATTGTCTTTTTTCTTTAACTCAACAGTAAGGTTTGGATCGATAACTGTATCTCCTTTTGGAATGGCTTTCCCAAGAGATTTTACTCCTGATATCGCATTATTTCCTTCTAAATCAGAACTAAAATAAACTCCATACTCTTTCCCATACTCAATAATGTCAACAATCCCATACGTCACTCCATTAAAGTTAAAAAGCTTGCTACTATCTTCAACAAAACACCCTGGGAAACTCGGACCAGAAAACTCAAGAGCTCCTCCATCAAACTTACACAACGTCTGTTTTTTATTTCCATTAAGTTCTTTAAGTACAAAATATACCGTCTCGTCCTTCTGGCGATGAACTTTTCCTCCTTGTGGTGGATCAATATGGAGCCCCCAATAGGTATTTCCTCTTCTTATACGTGCGAAAGAAGATTCTCCTATTTCAAAACTTACACTATTACCTGAAGGGTTTTGAGAAGTCGAGGATTGCGGAATACCCCTATCCGGAACGATGAGTGTCATATCACTATCCAAATTTACTACACCGTTCGACTGATCAGAGAGATAGAAAACGTAATCATTTCCTGGCTCAAAAAAATCATTATTGATTGGAGAACTATCACAATTTTGATTTGATTTATCAGGATAGGAGACAGTTACAGGACTACTTGTAGATGATGGAATGTGACAGAGAGTTGCATAATCCTGCTGTCCTCCATTCTTAGGTGTTTTCTGTGTAACGAGATAAACATCAGCATTCTTAGAACGATTAAATTTGAGGTTTATTTCATAGAACCAATGTTTTGGGTTCGTGTTTGTCTGTTTAAGGATTGCTGTCGGCGAGTCAACATACGTTGTTGTTAACTGATCAGCAAACAACGTAGGTGTAGATGCAAAAAGCAAGAAAGTTATGAACAAAAAAAACTTTTTCATACACTCTCATTATAGCATACGAAAAAGTTTTTCTCACTACTTCTTCATTTCATCGTACCTTCCCTTTACCACCTTGTTGATAGTATCATCAAGAATTGTCTGAAGATCTGCGTTCATCTTTCGAATTGCTTGATAGATAGGAACTGTTTTTGCATTGATGGATCGTACTACATTTCTGAATACCTCATCACTTCGCTCCGGATCTGGATCGACCCATGCATCTGCAATAATTGCCGATTTGTAAATGATACTCCTCCTCTCGTCTTCCGGAATTGATTGGAGGAGGTCAAGTCGTGCAGGAGCAACATGGAAGGAATCCACAAACCCTTTCGCGACATCTTTTCCCGCGAGACGGGAAGCAATGAGAATCGCGGCCTTCAAATTCTTCGTGTGCTTTGAGATCGCAATTCCGTAGAGCTCACCAAACACTTTCTTCACTTGTGACCCTTCTATCTGCGGAACGACTGCAATTCCGAAACTGAGATTTGGATTTCGTTTTGACATTCGCTCAACCTGACTCGCACGATCGATGAGGAGGCCGAGATCTCCCGAAGCGAAGTAGTCACGTGATTCTTCGAGCGACTCATTCCATGTGTAGTGAGAATTCTCTCTATCTTGGAATGAAGTATAGAAAGCAAACGCGCTCTTTGCAGCATCCATATTCTCCTTCGTGAGAGAGAGAATTGCTTTCTTCTTTCCACTCATTGGATCATCCCCCACGATAGGGTTTCCTTTCTGGAGGATGAGCATAGAGAGGATGTCCTTCGCGTGAGTGACGTTGTCATAACTCCCCATCGCAGCTCCTGCAATCGTAACAGTCCCGTAATCATCAACCTTCTTTATCGTCTTCGCATAATCCGCAAATTCTCTCCACGTTCTAGGGTACTTTACAAGGTATGACGAAGAGATGAGCTGTTTGTTATAGTAGAGAACGAGCGGGTCCACGAAGAAGGGAATCGCGAGTATTCCAGACGAAGTGAGGAATATTTTTGACTCATCAATGTATGTAGAGAGGAAGCCTTCCTTAGGGAAGCTCGTATAGGGGATCATAAAGGCCTTATCCGCATTCCTCAAAAGCTCTCCGTGAGACATAATGAAGAGGTCAGGACCTTCCCCTGCAGCGAGCGCATCAACAAGGTCACGCTCGTAGTTTTCTTTGCCTTTCACTGAGTAGATAACTTCAATATCTTTCGTTCGTGACTCATCGATGTAAGGTTGAATGATATTGTAGGGAATTGTCCCCCAAACTACAATCTTTCCCTTCGTAGCTTGTGCATCTTTCCCAACCTTTACCATCCCAGAGAAAACGAGAAATCCTACCGCTGCACCGACGACGAAAAAGACAGTAATCACGTTTTTAAATCCTATATCCTTTAACATAGATGAACTAATTATACCCTAATGAGAAAAAACTACACTTTCTCTGCAAGGAAGGCATAGTGGTGCGCACCAGCATCCTCAATCTTCTTTTCGATGAGAAATCCTGTCTCCTCGAGAAGGCGTTTTGCTCTTTCCTCTGTGACGACGTGATCAGGGTGTGGACCAAGGTGACCAAAAGAATCCGTCCAATCAATGACGAGAAGTTTTCCTCCCTGTTTGAGAATACGGTGCGCTTCCTTAAGTGCAGTGGAAATATCCTCAAGCTGGAAGAGGATGTTTGCCATGAGGACACAATCGATAGATTCATTACGAAGCATGCTTCCCTTCACCTCATCAACATCACCCCAAATTGCGTGAACATTTTGAACCCCACGTTTCAAAGCCTCCTTCTGGAGATGATCAACGAGGTCTTTCTGCACATCAATCGCGAAGATTCTCCTCATAGGAAACCCTTCTGCGAGAAGGAAGGTATAAACTCCTGAACCAGCTCCGAAGTCGGCGACATGTGCATCAGGACTAAGGTCACATACCGTCACTACATTCTTTGGGTCTAAAAATTGTTGTTCCATATATTGTTAGTATACGCCGTATTGTGAGGATATGCAAAAAAGTAAACCACCCTAAAGAGAAAAAGCTGATTTGCTTCATCTACGTGAAACAAACCCGCTTTTCCAATTTAATCTACTCCTCATCAACAAGTTCTATATGATACCTATTCAACTCCCTCCTTTCTCCTTCCTCGCCCTTTTGCCTCTTCGAGAAAGAAATAATTGCAACGAGAGAAGAAATAATGGTGAGGAGGAGAGCGGTCGCGAGAGGAAGCACCGTTCTAAATGGAGATGTTTCTCTCGTCTCTCCCTGATTATCCTTTCCTTCTGGAAAAGTAACGAGCACTTTTCCGGGATGCTCTTCAAGGTAACTCTGGAACGGACTAACCTTCTCTACTTGAAAGAATGTGGGAAGTGAATCGAATTCAATCTCCCCTTTTTCTTCACTATTATTTGTTTTCGCTTCTTCGCGGGATACTATTCTACGTGATGAATTTGCCCTAACACGCTTCTGGTATGATGAGGGAGATGGCATTGGGTAACTCGACACAACAACATTCGCATTACTCACGAGAGATATTTTATTCTCTCTCGTGGGGTATGGAGAGAAACCAAGTGTCTTAAATGAAATGCGTAACACTTCGTGAGGGAGAAGGATTGTTGCATGAGGAAATGTGTACCTCTTTCCATTCCATCGAAGAAACCATCCCTCAAGTTCTACCTCACTCCCTCCGTTATTTTTTATCACCACCCCATCGTATGGATTTACCTTTTCGACAGTGACTGTCTCGCGTTCATCAACATCAATGATATTTCGGAAAGAAACTTCCGGTTTTTCTCCATCTTCATAGTAAAAAGGAGATGAGTAGTATTCAAAAGTAAAGAGATACCTCCCAGGATGAATATAGCGATTCACATACTCCTTTACCGGTTTTCCTGTTTTTAAGATACTTCCATCCCCAAAGTTCACGAGAAAGAGTCCGTCGTGTACTTCATCATCCCCGTAGAACACACGTATCTTCGCCTGAAATCGTTCTCCTGCAATGAGCTTTTTGGTGAATACGGGAACAGATATGTGATACGTTGGATTATTTTTGGGAACATTTTCCTCTCCACTCAGTACTTCTTCTTGAGAACCGTTTTCCTCACCTGTACTTGCAGTCTCACCGCTACTGCCAACATCCGAAGAACCTACCGCATTTTCTCTCCCTGGGGTAGGGGTTCCTTCTCTCCACGAACCGTTTACGTACTGTAAACTCTTCCCGTTCCCGTTTCCTCCCCATTCACTTTGATAGGATACTTCATCAACCGTTTCTTTCGCACTGTTTGCAAATCTCAATAGTTCTCCTGTGTTGTTGAGTGAGAAACTCGCCCGGACGTAGTGGTTCGATGATCCAAGCTCAGATCGAGCGGTATCAAGATTACGAACAATGAGCGCATACTCACCTGGCGCGAGATGAGTGAAACCATCTGGATGGAGTCCGTGGTAGGTGTTCCCCTCCCAGAAATACCACGAGGTGAGATCAATTGAATCACTCCCGTCATTATATACCTCTACCCACTCATGATCAGTATCCGAACCCTCAGGATTATACATAATCTCACTAATCCTCACGTGAGCACTCGCGTAGGAGACGACCGGAAAGAGCAGGAAAAAGATTATTACATTGAGGAATAGTTGATAGAACATAGGCATTTCACATTACTCTTCTTCCAGGAGGATATCTTCAAGCCCTGGAATACCCTTCGAGAAGGAAGTATTTTCATCATCTGAAATAGTCGTATTTGTCCCTTCTCTTTTACCGATACCCTCATTCATCACTTTTGATATGACGGAGGAGAGGAGGTCCTTGGTATCAGGTTTTGCACTCCTCTCTACCCTCTTTCTCTTCTTTTGGATGTGCTCATTTTTTTTCGGGGTAGCACTACGCTCTTCGTCTTTTTGTTCCCTTTCTCTATTCTTTGATGATGGTTGAGGTATATCGCTTTGATTTACATTTTTCTTTTCTGTCACAATGAGTTTGTCGATGAGTTTTTCGAGTTTAGGTGAAATAACTTCTTCCATTTCCTCGAAAACCGTTGTCGTCTCCCTCATAACGGGCTTCTTATTGCGGGAACTCTTCTTTGTCTTCTTTCTTTCGCTCTGCGTTAAGTGTGCTTTTTGAAGAATTTTCTTTTTTGGAGATGAGAGAACTTTTTTTTCTTCCTTCTCTCCCTTCCCTTCTCTTTTCTCTTCCTGTCGGGGAGAAAATGAGCGTTTCTCTAATTTCTTAAAAGTCATTTTATACCACGCACGAACCTTCGCTTCTACTTCTTCGCGATGTTTTGCATACCAGTAGCGAGAGTTCGCAATCACCTCATTTCGAAGCGATACAGACGGTTTTGGAAGCGGAGGAAGTGTAGATGCTGAGAAAGGACGAGACCCCACTCCATCAATCATCAAACTAAGGTAAACCTGAAAGCGTCCGAGGTTTACAATATCCTCTGCAGTAAACACAGGCGCGAACTGCTTTTCAAGAATTTCTGCATCCGTTGCCCCCACTCTAAAAGAGATAATCGTTCCAACGTTTCCAAAGACTGCCGCGGCAACTTCCTCATCCATCTGGTCAATATACTGATGTGCAATAGTAAGCCCAAGCTTGTACTTTCGCGCTTCCGAGAGAATGTCTGCAAAGGAGCGATTCGCAAAGTTTTGGAACTCATCTACGAAGAGGAAAAATGGAGGAGTAGTTTTCATTCTAGCTGAAGAGATGTCCGCACGACTCATCGCCGCAAGAGTGAGCTTCGTAATAATCATCCCCCCAAGGAGGTTCGCATTCGATTCTCCAATTTGTCCTTTTGAAAGGTTTACGAGAAAGATTTTCTTCTCATCCATAATTTTACGAATATTGAAGGAACTCTCCTCTTGCCCAATGATGTTCCGAATGAGAGGGTTTGCAGTGAACTGTCCAATTTTATTCTGAATTGCAGCACTTGCCTCACGTGCGTAACGCGGATCCCACTTGTTAAACTCATCTACCCAAAAGGCCTTTACTGATGAATCCGTGATTTTTTCAATGACTGCATTTCGATAATCCTTATCCGCAAGCATTCTATTCACTCCAAGGAGCGTCGCACCAGGAAATTCGAGGAGAGCGAGGAGGGTGTTTGAGAGGATGTATTTCATTCGCTCGGAAAACGTATCTGGCCAAATCTTTTCAAAGGTAGCCATCAACCCTGAAACGACGAGGTGTCGTTCATCTGGATGGACCTTCTCAAGCACGTTGAAAGAGACAGGATACTTCGTATCGAAAGGAGCAAAGTAGAGAACATCGTTCACACGATGTTCGGGGACGTAGTCGAGAAGTGTCTCTATCGCAGACCCGTGCGGATCAATAAAGCACATTCCCTCTCCATAGAGGATGTCCTGTGCTGCCATATTCTCCAAGAGTGTCGATTTTCCCATTCCTGTCTTCCCAATGACATACACGTGACGAAGTCGATCTTTATTCTTAATTCCAAACTTCGTTTTTTTGTTTCTGTAGTCAGTGTATCCAATTGCAGTAACTCTCTCGTCGGAACTCATAGCAAAAGTATACCATAGAAAATGGGAAGAGGCGCGGTTGCTCCGCAACCGCGCCTCTTCTCCCTCCTGCTCTCCGGGTAGGATTCGAACCTACGACCAATCGGTTAACAGCCGACTGCTCTACCACTGAGCTACCGGAGATCAGCAATAGGGAATGTAGCACAATTGAGAAAAAAGACAATAGGAGAAAGGGAATGGCTTGCTAAATAGTACCTATGAAACGTCGATACCTCCACATACTCGTACATCCGAAGTCAAAGAAGGAAGCAATAAACGTGAGAGAAAATGGCTACCTCGAAATCTACTGCAAAGAGCCCGCAGAACGCGGGCTCGCAAACGCATGCGTGAGGAGGCTCACTGCGCAACATCTCAACATTCCAGAGGGTGCAATCCGTATCACTTCTGGCCACAAAAAACCGAAAAAGCTTGTAGAAATTATAGAATCTTGAAAGACCTACTCGGCACCTTTCCTCGCCTTCTCAATTGGTTCATGATCAATATGGTAGCGATTGTTATGTGTCACCACTCGTCTCCCTACCGGATTCCTCTGAATCTTTCGGTGAGGGTTATGTTGCGCGTGAGTCTTGCGGATAATCCTTGGATAAGGAACGTAATGCCTTCGCTTTCGCAAACGAAATAGGTGAAAGAGAACGACAATTACAAAGAGAAGGAGAAGGAGAAAGAGGACAGGGAGAAGAGAAGTTGGGCGGGAGAATCCGGAGCGCATACGTGGGTGGTAGGTAGATGAGCGATAGTATTTTCTATACTGTGTGTCGTAAGAAACACCAAGGTGCTGACTCCTTTGCTCAACAGATCCTCCTGTGATGTCCTCCGCTACTAGCTCTCTCTCTTTAGTAGGAGTGTCCTCTCCTTTCTCATCTCGCTCTCCCTTCTCTGATGTTCCAAAAATACGAGTGAGGTCTTTCCAAAAATCTGAAAAAGTATACATTTCTGACCCTTTCTGATTCTTTCTCACATACCCCTCATCAGTAAACTCAATTCTACTATCATCATACATCCCCAACACCGGATAAGAGACATCTTTTTCTTCTACCGTAATGCGAAAACTTGAGAGCTTTCCATAGGAAGTATTACCCCCTAGTTTCACGGCGGGACGCACGTAGTATTTTGTATTTGGCTGTAGATCAAACAGCCTCTGTTCGACAATGTAGTGACCACCTACTCTAGGGGTTTCTATCGTCTTTTGTTCAAGATTAGATGGATCTACGCCATACTCAAACCATGTTGTGGGAAGTTGATGGTTTGGGAAAGAGACTTGGTTGTGAGAATCAAACTCGGCGACAATGCTCACGGAGCTAGGTCCTGGCTGCTTTATCCGTGTGATACGAAATGCGGGGAGTGAAGCAGCGTACACGATTCCGGAAAGCGTAAGTGTAGAAATGAGAATAGCTATACGTTTCATAGGAAATGAAGATAACATAAAAAGAAGGTGTTGTCACCTCCTTTTCTCGATTCTCTCCCTTCCGCCCATATACGGACGAAGAACTTCTGGAATCCGGACGCTCCCGTCCTCAAGTTGGTAGTTCTCTACAAGCGATACGAGAATACGGGGCGTTGGGATTGCGGTATTATTCAACGAGTGAGCAAACTTCAATTTCCCACCCTCGTCGCGATAACGAATGTTAAGTCGCCGTGTTTGGAAGTCGTGAAAGTAGGAGGAAGAAGCAATCTCACGATACGTATTCTCTCCAGGAACCCAAAGTTCAATGTCGTACTTCTTTACCTGTCCCTGTCCGAGGTCGCCCCCACAGTTTACCACTCTCCGATAGGGAATATTGAGACTTTCTATAAATTCTTCCGTATTCCTTGTGAGCCACTCATGGTATTTCACTGACTTCTGGTGAGACGCTTCGCAGAGGAGGACCTGTTCCCACTTGTAAAATTCATGCACGCGAATGAGTCCTCGAGTATCCTTCCCATGAGATCCTGCTTCCCTACGATACGCAGGAGTAAATGCAAGGTAACGAATTGGAAAATCCTTCACATCAAGAATTTCTCCAGCGTGGTACCCCATCACAGGAACCTCCGCTGTTCCTGCAAGGTAGTCATTATCCTGCGTGCGATACACATCATCACGATCATTCGGAAGGTGTCCTGTCCCGTAGAGGAACTCTTCTCTCACAATAGCGGGAGCAATCATCGGAACGAATCCCTTTTTACGAAAGAAGTTAAATACGTAATTCCATATCGCGAGAGAAAGGTGGACTCCATCATTCTTGAGAAAATATCCACGGAATCCATGCACCTTTGCACCGCGCTCGAGATCAACCATATCGAGAGAAGTCATAATCTCAATATGATCTTTTGGCTGAAAATTGAATTGGGGAATCTCTCCCCACTCTTTTACACTCACATTATCCTTATCAGATTCCCCTTCTGGAACCGTCACATCAGGGATATTAGGAATCTGCCACATGAGATTCTGCCACTTTTTTACTACACGATGGTAGCGCTCCTCTTTCTCCTTGAGGCTCTCCTTGAGGATACGCATTGCAATAATTGCCTGTTCACGCTCTTCCGCAGGAAGCTCCTGAATTTTTTGAGACTGTGCATTCTGTTCCGCACGAATCGCTTCAATTTCACGAAGGAGTGAAAGTCGTTCATCATCGAGGGCGATGAGTTTATCAACATCTACAGAAATCTTCTTCTTCCTCGCTGCATCTTTTACGAGTGCACGATTCGCACGAATAAACTTAATATCTAACATATAGTCCGAGTATAAAGCAAAAAAATGATTAGAAAAGAAAAAGAACGACTATCGCTCTTTCTTTCTAGGAAAAACAATTCTCTTAAACGAGAGGAAGAGGATAAATCCAACAATAAGGAATGAGAATGCATCAACGAGAGATCTCATTTTCTCATTTCTGTATCTTTCTTCGTCCTGTTTTTCGAGTTTCCCTACACACTCTCTTAGCTCCTCTGAAGAAATCACTTTTTTCTCATCTCTATCTATCTCTTTTATTGTGAGCGGACCTTCCTCAAGACGAAAACGACACTGCTCTTCATAATCAGTAAAATAGAGAGGTTTTTCAAAGAAGAGTAACTTCGCGGACGAGGAGAGAAACATAACCCCACCAATAGAAGACATAACAATCCCAATGGTGAATGCGAGAGATGCAATAATCATTCGTATCTTTTTATAGAAAACACCATCTTCTTTTTTACCAATACTCATATGATACGATTGTACAAAAGCTAGAGAAAAGGGCAATCTTGCTCACTCCACCCACCCATCATCGTTCTCCGTATACGAAGTGATGTTGCAGGAATCTTCGTCTGTCTCGAAAACTCAGCGAGGAAACTCCTCACATAGCTACCTGAACTCACACGAAAAGAGAAACGAAAAGATGGAATTTGTTCTGGGAGAAGTGGAATAATCCGCCTCCAACGAGAGAGAATTTTTTCTTGCCGAAAATCTCCCGGAATTGAAGGTACCAACCTTTCTACTTCACCGAGCAACTCATCACGCTCAATAGGAGGAAGCGTTTTCGATTGTATCTCACTGAAACACATCTTCCTTTTTGAGATTGCCCCTTCTCTATACCTCTTCTCTCTTAACTCTTTGATGTGCGGACTTGAATAGAGAGGAATAGGAAGCTGATGGCACCCTGCAAGTAACTCCCGTGATTGTTGTTGCGCAAAGCGAATATCATTTACAGAGAAGGGAATCATGGAAACCTCTTCAATAAGACCAAGAATATCACCGCTATCTGTCTGAAACCCCAGGAGCGCATCAACTTCATAGACTTTCTCAAGATGACGCAAAGCTTCTTCTCCCTTATGAGGAACAACAAAGAGAATAACTCCCTCTGCAAGCGGATCGAGTCTCCCTTCGTAGCGAATAGAAACATCTCTCAACTCTGGATGAAACAAAAGGAAACGCTCACGCGTTTCTCGAATTGTCTCACCGTAGCGTTTCCACCATGGGAACACCCTACTATTCATTTTCCCTGTCTTCTCCGTTTTCTTCATCTGCTTCATTCTTTCCTTCCTCTGTCTCATCAGGAAGACAACGGTAACAAACATAGTGAAACTCCTCTTTCCCTCTCTCGTACTCAAAAACATAATGAATTATAAAGAGTGCAGTAACGATGTAGAGAATTCCGATAATGAAACGTATTGTAAATGAGGGATGTGGGAGAAACGAGAAAATATCAATCCCTATTGCATAGGTAAACCCAAACACAATCATTGAGATTGCAACGAGAACGAGCATCACACGGAACCATAGAGAGTGAGAAAGTGACTTACAGTGGCTCACCCCACGGTAGGGTTTATGATGATGGTTTGCCTTATTAGATGTTGACTTCATACTTTCCTATCATAACGATGATGAAGGTAGAATGCAAGAGGTCTGTTGCGTGAAAACATAAGTATGGTAAACTTTTTCGCGTTCTATACTCTCCTTAATGTAACAAGTTCTTTTTCGCCCTACAATATAAGCGGCGATATATCCCTTTGTCCCTCAAGGGAGATATCCAAGAAAGAAGTATAGATTACTTCGTGAAAATGGATGATTATATTTCACTCCCATACACCATTTACTTGATTGGGTGAAAAAGTAAAAAAACACCACAGGAGAAGAGTAGAAAATACTATTTACTACGTACGTGTAGGTAATGTTCACCATTACTTGCACGCTATTATTCATAACATAATGACAAAATAGGTATGACAGTATTAGACAAGAATGTGAAGGTGAAAGAAATTCCAACCGATAGCCCAACAAAGCGGAGAATAAAGCTCACAAACGCTATAAGTAAAGGAAAGGCAACACAGCCAACAAAAACATCAAAACGAAATGTGAGAACCCCAACAAATAGACAGCAAACAAAAAGACGGACGCAATCGACGCGTAAGCACAATCATTTTCACAACTCACACACTTCAAGGGAACGATCACTAAAAATCCCAGACCTTAAACCGGGATACATTCGCATCATTCCGCTTGGTGGTGTAGAGCAAGTGGGACAGAACATGACAATCCTTGAGACCGAGGATGACATCTTCGTTATTGATATAGGAATTCAATTTTCAAGTGAAGAGGAAACGCCTGGGGTAGACTACATTATTCCTAACATCAAATACCTCCTTGAAAGGAAGGATAAAATTCGAGCAGTTTTCGTCACGCATGGGCACCTTGACCACATTGGAGCATTTCCTTACATCATTGATCAACTCGGTTACCCTCCTGTCTATACAGGACTCCTCACAAAATGGATGATTGATAAGAGGAATGCGGAATTTCCTCACCTCAAAAAGCTCAACTACCACATCGTAGAAGCGGGACAGACGGTAACAGTCGGAAATGGAATGCGTGTTCGTGTCTTCCCTGTTACCCACTCCATTCCTGATTCCCTTGGCTTTTCTTTCGAAACAAAGCAAGGAAACATCATCTTCGCGGGAGATACGAAACTCGAACACGTGAACGGAGTCCCTGTACAACGAGAGGTTGATGCATACACAAAACTCGAGCACGGAGATCAAAAGAACCTCCTCTTCCTCTCTGATTCAACGAACTCTGAGCAACCCGGATGGTCAAAGAATGAGAAAGATATCGTGGAGAACATTATCCGCCTCATAGGAGAAGCAACAGGGCGCGTATTCCTCGGAACATTCGCCTCACAAATTACTCGCGTGATGGCGATTATGGACGGTGCGCACGCTCATGGAAAGAAAGTCGTCATTGAAGGACGCTCAATGAGAAACAACATCGACATTGCTATCCAATCAGGACGCTATGTCCCTCCGAAAGGCCTCATCATCAGCCACGATGAGGCAGATAAGCTTCCACCAGACAAAGTCGTCTACCTCCTTACTGGATCGCAAGGGGAGGAGTTCGCCGCACTGATGCGTATTTCTACAAAGAAGCATCCAAACATCCGCTTCAATGCACGTGATACAATTATCCTCTCTTCTTCCATTATTCCGGGGAACGATAAGGCGGTAAGACGATTGAAAGACCACCTCTCTCGACACGGTTTAAGAATCGTTCAGTATCACACAAGCGATGTGCACGCATCTGGACACGGAAACCAAGATGAACTTCTTTGGATTCAAAAAGCAGTAGGAGCAAAGTTCTTTATGCCAATTCACGGACACCACTCGATGCTCCGCGCGCATGCGCAGGCTGTGGTAGAACGAAATAACTTCCCAGAAGAGAACGTCATCATCCCCCCAGAGAATGGAGCGATTATCGATGTCAATAAAGATGAATTTATCATCCACAAGGCAAAAGCTCCAAACAACCTCACTGTCGTTGATGGGTTCCGTATCGGAGATATTCAAGACGCGGTGATTCGCGATAGGAAGACGCTCACCCAAGAAGGAATATTTGTCGTCATTGCGAGTATCAACCTGAGGAGTGGAAAACTTCAAAAATCCCCTGATATCATTTCACGAGGATTCGTGTACATGAAGGATTCTCAAGAACTCATATCCGAAACGAGAAAGCTCATTCGCAAGTCGGTAGAAAAATCAGCGAAGCAATTCAAGCCAATTGACTTTGAGTATGTGAAGAAGAATCTTGTTGATGATGTTGCACGCTTCCTCGTGCAGAACACAGGAAAACGACCGATTGTGATTCCTGTTGTGCTTGGGGTGTAAGAGGAAAGAAGGAAAGATTCAAAAAGCGCGAGTGTCGCTGTACGCAACACTCGCGCTTTTCTCTTCTGCTCCTTCCTATTAATCTACCGCAAATAGTACTCTTTCCCGTCAACAAAAGTTACAATACGAGATACGCTTATATCAGAACACACTCCCCCATCCTCATAGAAAGAAATTTGTTCACCAAAGTACTTAATAGCTTCCTCAATAGAGTGAGCAGGAGGCATTCCCTCAGGATTCGCAGATGGTGCAACAAGTGGGCCAGTTATTGATATGAGCTTTTGGAGGTACTTATCTCTTGGAATACGAAATGCGAGAGACATTCCTCCGCGATGAAGGTAGGAAAATTCCTCCGAGAGAGAATCTTTTCGAAGCGGGAGCACTACACTCACCTTTCCAGGCCAAACACTCTCAAGGAAACGGAGCACACTCGAATCAAGATGGATAGGAAATCGCTTGAGCATCTCAAAATCCGATATGAGAATAATGAACGGCTTCTCCTGTCTCCGCTTTTTTAAGAGATAGATGCGCTCAACTGCCAATTGATCAAATGCAGAAGCGAGAAGTCCATACACGGTATCTGTTCTCATAGCAACAACACCACCTTCTTTGAGAATTCGAACAAGTTCGTATACATCACCTCTTTTCCTATATCCAATTTTTTCTCTTAAAGTGTTCATACAGTATCCAAGAGAGACCAATGATGATCGCCATGATAATAATAAACCCTTTTGCTCCGTGAGTAAATGGGAGCCATGTATTCATTCCAAAAATTCCAGAAATGATTGTAGGAACGGTGAAGATAATCGTCACTGCCGTGAGCGTCTTCATCGTGAGGTTTAGCTTGTGTGCGAGAATGTCTGAGTGAGCAGAACGAATATTCTGCACCGTCTTTGAAACATTCTTCGCAGAGCTAATCACCTGTTGCGTATCCTGTTGGAGATCCTCAAGAATCTCAATATCCCCCTCGTGAAAACGAATGCTCTTCCCCTTTCGAATGAGCGCGGAGAAGGCCTCATTCGTTGGAACGAGAGCACTAAGGTAGTCAGAGATACGACTCTCGAGACCAACTGTCCGTTTAATATCTTCCTCTGTGATATCCTCTATTTTCCCATAGAAACGAAGGATTTCTCGACGAATACGAATGAGCGATCGATTGTATTCTTGAATGAGCGCATCGAGAATGAGGAGGAAAGACTTCACCTTCTGCGTAGTGATGAGATTCTTCCGTCCATGCACATAATCGTCAAGAAGCTCTGGTTTCTCATGGGAGATAGTGAGAATGTAGGAATCTGAAATTGCGATGAGGAGCGGAGCAGTAGAAATCTGACCATCTTTCCTGTGCACAAGGTAACGCGTGAAGAAGTAGGTTACTCCATCCTCTTCCTCAAAGCGTGGAACCTCAAAGTAATCGAGTGCATCTTCAAGGATGGTCCGATCAAAGCCAAGCGAGACGAGCGCATCCAGTTCATCTGGTTGAAGATCGTAAGCGAAAATCCAAGTTCCCGTTTTCGGCGAAGGTAACTTCTTTACACCCTCGTCACGTAGTGATCGATAGAGATAGTGAATCATACCGAATATAGTATGTGAGTGAGGAAAATATGCAAACGAAGAAATTGCGCATTATGGAAATTCCTCTATACTGCGACTGTTCTTTGGTGAGGTGGCCGAGTGGCGTAAAGACAAACTGCTTTGTCTTTACGGGGAGGAATGCGAAGCAATCTGACCGGCGAGCGCGAGGTCACCGTTCCGAAGGACAACACATTCGAGCGAAACATATGCAGGATGCATATGTGGAGCGAAGTATATGTGGTGAGGTGGCCGAGCGGTCGAAGGCGCACGCTTGGAAAGCGTGTGTACCGA
>JALVPH010000020.1 GCA_027031875.1 Candidatus Parcubacteria bacterium
TATAAAACAAGAGAAAATGAAGAAAAAACAAAGTTTTACGTGAAAAGAATAAAGAATCTTGTTGTTTCATAAGAAACAATTCATGTATTTGTTTCTTACGAAACATAAATTACAAACACAAACCAACCAAAGAACTAAAAGTATGTATACTAAACATAAAAGACATTTTGTAGTGATTACAAAATGTCTTTTATGTATAATTTGGGATTAAAGAGTAAAGAAAAACTTCCAAACAAAGTATTCTTTCATCGAAAAAATATGCTATACTCTTCGTATCTATGCTTATACCAACAGTTATTGAAAAAACACATGCGGGAGAACGCGCTTTTGACATTTACTCCCGCCTCCTCAATGAAAGGATTGTATTTGTTGCAGGAGAAATTGAAACGCATATGGCAAATACAATTGTCGCACAACTCCTTCACCTCGAACAGGAAGACCCGGAAAAAGATATTACTCTCTACATCAACTCACCAGGGGGGAGCATTTCCGCAGGTTTTGCGATTATTGATACGATGCACTACATCAAACCAAAAGTCTCTACGGTTTGTGTAGGAATGGCCGCATCAATGGGAGCAATGATTCTCTCCCAAGGAGAGAAGGGAAAGCGGTATGTGCTTCCACATGCAAGCGTAATGATCCACCAACCGATGACAGGAGTTGAAGGACAGGCGAGCGATATTGCAATTACCGCAGAGAGAATTCTCTACCTCAAGAAAGAACTCACAAAAATGCTCGCTCAAGCAACAGGGCAAAAAATCGCAAAAGTAGAAAAAGATATTGATAGGGATTACTGGATGAATGCGGAACAAGCAAAACGCTATGGAATTGTTGATGCAGTAATTAAAAAAAGAAAATAGTTTTTCTAAGTTGTAAAGATTTCTACTCTTGCCATTTTTCTCTCAATGAGTAATACTTTATCCCGTATTAGAGTGTATGCTCTATTTAATCGTCTAAGATAAAAGTACTATGAAGAAACAAGACCTTATCAACATTGTAGTAGAAATTACCGGAGGAACGAAAGTTCAAGCAGAACAGATTGTGAAAGCAATCTTTGATGCAATTACGAAA
Organism: Candidatus Parcubacteria bacterium; assembly: GCA_027031875.1. Classification (GTDB taxonomy): domain Bacteria; phylum Patescibacteriota; class Minisyncoccia; order Phycocordibacterales; family UBA1006; genus UBA1006. The sequence goes on from JALVPH010000020.1 coordinate 1,072, forward strand.
GAAATGGCAAAAGGAGGAACAGTAGACATCGCAGGGTTTGGAAAGTTTGAGGGAGTGATGCGTGATGCACGAACCGCACGAAATCCTCAAACAGGTGAAACTGTAAAAGTTCCCGCAAAGCGTGTTCCTAAATTCAAAGCAGGAAAAGCTCTCAAAGATGCAGTTGCTGGAAAGTAGTTTCACTAAACATTTATCACATATTGTGATGTATAATGATTTTGATTGGTAACTAAAAAGTCTTATGAATAAAGATGTAATTGGTGGATAAAAACGGGGTAATCCGTTTTTATTTTGTCATCAAAATGCTAGTATTAACCTTATGGGAATCATTCTTGGTATAATAAAAGGAATAATAATGGGGATATTGGAGACAATTATGACGCTATTTGAAACTATCTTCAGTATTTTTACAGGAGGAAAAGATTGAGAAATTTCTTGCAGGATTTTCCCCTTATGCTATATATAGTTTCGCCAAAAGGTAATACTAATATACACGCGGGTGTAGTTTAGTGGGTGAATTCTGGTCTTCCAAGTAGCTGAGGGAGTCCTGAGGACTTCCGAAGGGGAGTTCGCGAACTCCCATGTCTTCTGCTAAACTATACTTGCAATTAAATAGAGTGCTACACATGCGGGTGTAGTTTAGTGGTAGAATGTCTGCCTTCCAAGCAGAAGACGGGAGTTCGATTCTCCCCACCCGCACAGAAAAAGGAGGTGTCAATACCTCCTTTTCCACTTACTTCCTTTTTTGTCTCGTAAAAAGATCTTCAAAAAATACGAAAATCACTTCATACACCCCATAGAGAAAGTCTTTTATGAGTCCTTTGATATTCTTCCACATAGCATCATTGTAACGCGGAGAGGAAAAAAGTATAGGAAAAAGAAGTACCAAAAAAACCACCTTACGGTGATTCTTTTGGAGAATGTTAGTGGCTCAAGATTATTACCTTGCGGAACTCGCCACTCACGGAAAGAAGTGTAGCAGAATGGATGTTTCTGTCAAGCATTTGAAATAAAAACGCAATATAGTATGATAAAAGAGTATTATTCGTTGATGATTATTAATTCATATGTTCGAGAACAGAAAATTTGAATCCCCTAAAAAGGAATTTAGGGAACTTGCTCCAGAAAAATTTTGGGGAGGGTCTATTGAAATAAATGATATCCCTCTCGAAGAATTTTCAAAAATAATCAAAGAAGCTGCAGATGAGCAAGGGTTCACTTACTCTGGGTATCGTATCGATAAACCGAATGGAAACTTTGAGTATCATTTTAGTAGGTACCCACGGCGAGCATTTGGTCCAGTCGCCCCAATTGAAACCTACCAGACTGCACTCAATACGCTTGCTGAAAAACTCGGTGCGAAAGCGCACGAGGAGACATTGACAGAAGAGCCAAAATTTCGTGTTCTCCTTGGGCTTCAAGAAGGGTACGCTGCGTATAAGGTAGAAAATATACGTAAGATGATAGAGAATGGAGAAGATTTAGAAATGGTAAAACAACAACTCCGCAAAGAAATTTCTAATATCGAAGAATTTGGAATTCGCTTAGATGAAATCTCTACCACAGAGGAGCTTTCTCGTATCCTTGATGAAACAGATTTTACAAAAGAGCACTCAGTAGAAGAGGTCTCATCTATTCTTGGAGAGGAATTTCAAATTACACCTGCAGAAATCCAATCAGTTGGACCGTGGGGAGAGTACCGAGAACCTGCTGTTGTAATTGAGGGAGACAAAAAGGGGCTTGATAAAGTCTATAAACTCGCAGAAGATTTCCATCAGGCACGAATTGCAGTTGAAGACTTGCAAGAAGGAAAATCGTGGATGGTTGAGACAAAATATTGCGAAGACCCAGATAAAGAATAAAAATCAAAAATTATGAGTATCAGCACTCATGGTTTTTATATTCTAAGTAATGGAGACACCTAATGTCTTCTCAATCTCTCTTAATTCTTCTTTTGATGGCTCTACCCAACCAACAAAAGCACTTTTTTCTCTACCATCTAAACTACTATGGAAAGTTGGGTGACACTCATAAGTGATCTTTCTCACGGTGTCTATCGGTCCAGAAAAGTAGATAAAGTGAATATTTCCATCATTACCTCTCCGCAAATCAAGAATAGAAGGAATCATCCCTTCATTCTCTAATACAATTTTATCTACGGCAAATGAGTTATTATCTCCCTGTATCGTCTCAAGGATAATAATCCCATTCTCCTCCCTTCGGTTGTTATATATTTCCTCATTTCTTTCTATAAAAGATTGGTACTTTTCCTTCATTTGTGCTCTCATATCAAACTCTCTTATCTTTTCTATCTCATCTCGAGAATACCCAGCATCCCTCAAACCATAGATATAGTCACGATCATTAATCGCAATGCCATGCACGAAGCGAGGATCAAACCCTAGTTTTCTGATTTGTTCATCATTAAGATGAAGCATCTCAAGAAATTGTTCAAGAGAGCTCTTTTCTTTTGAACGATCATCTTCTTCGTAGGAGTGGTGGTCAATTATTTCAATGTTCACCCCTTCCTTTTTTAGTTTCTCCTCAAGTTCCTTACTCGGCATCTCAAATACCCAAACATTCTTCTTTGTTCTAGAAAGAATTTCAGGATTCTGCTCCAACTCCTTATCAAGTCGGGCACCCCACGATTGATTAGAAACACGCACATCAAGACCAAGCTGCTTTGCAATTTTAATAGTAAGCGCTGCTTCACCGTCATTATTTGGAATAATGAGAGTTGTATTATTAATTAACTCTTTTTGCTCCTGAGAAAGCTCTTTCTCTTCTGATCGAGGTTTTTCAAAATTCATATACCTTACATATACCTCACATGGCAAGAATCTCAAATTACCCATACACACAAAAAACCTAGACGTTCTCTATAAATTTAGGTAGAATTATTACACTATGGAAAATATTCGTGAAAATAAGAGAAATGAAAAAGATTTTTCGAGATTTGACCATATTCTACTCCCGGAAGGACACGAAAAACTCACCGAGCTTGGGAAAAAGCTCTATGAGCTTGCAAGTTTTGAGCGATTAAGACAGGCATCTAAAGTGAAGGAAGTGGAAATACTTCCTGGGGGAAATGGTTATTTTGTAAGAATTATTCCAAAAGATGGATGGAAATTTTATGAGCTAGATAGTCATGAGTTAGGGGGAGGGCATAGGAGATGTGGAGATAGGGAATGGGAATTTCAAACGTACTTTGGATTTGATGAGGGATGCCCGCCAGGAAAACTTCCCTATAAGCTCTTTATAAGGGAAGATGAGATGATTCCCGAGAAAATTAAAAGAGCTTTGGAGGAAATAGATAATATAGACATTGTCTCGAGAAAGGAAAAATGCCCTGAAAAAGATAATGAAATAAGATTTGATGACGTAGTAATAACATTCCCACAAGTGAAAGAGGCTATTGAGCAGAAAAAAGAAGAGATGGATCCTCGTCTATTCAGTTATTCGCTCGGAGTGATAGACCCAAGCGTTCAAAGATCATGGGATATCGGGCCAGGTGATGGATACTTTGGCGACCCAGGTGATGCAGTATTAAAAAACACCTGCAAAGACTTTGAACTTCTCAATGTCGGTGGGTATTCCACTTATCGTGAACTAGATGAACTAAAAAAAGGGGAGATGGAGTTATTCACACCAGACCTTTTCTCGTATTCTTCCGAGGAACTAAAAAGATATTATGAGAAGTTGGAGAAAACGCTCGACAAATTTGAGTCTCCGATAAACAGAAAAATTCAAGAGAAAAAAATTTCTTACATAAAAAGGGTGTATGAATATGTCAAAAAAGAAGAAGAGAAAATCGAAGAATACAAGAGAGACCCCTTATCTTTAGAAAAAGAATTTGCAAATGCAAGCGAAGAACAACCATTAATAATCTATGGCTCAGAATCAGACCTTTGGAAACTAAATACGTTTTTGAAAGGAGAATTAATTGAGTATTTTTCCGAAGATTTTTCCAGTAAAAAAGGAAAATACATAGGTATGAAAATTAAAGCCGTACCAAGTTTCCCCAATTATGAATTTTCTCAATCTATAAAAGAAGGTATCGATAGAGTAATTTCTTTTCCACAAGATACATATGCAGCGGAGAGGATAGTGAGTAAACTCGAAGAAGCGGGATATCGTGTTGAACCTGTAGGTAGATCTGGTTTTAAATCTCGAAATAAGTTTGTCGTAGATATTCCTAAACGAGAAATCAATGTCCACAAAATTGAGTATAAAAACGAAGTAGGTGAAGGTGTATACAGACATGTAGATATCATAGGAAGAGCTCTTTATAAAGGAATAACAGCAGCTCGTATAGCAGACCCAAGCGAAATTGAAAAAATAGAAGATATCATTGAAGAGGCAAAAAATGAGGAAAAAAGAATTGAAAGGAAAGAATTTATACGAGATTTTAAATCAAGTGGAGACGGAATTGTTGCTGTGATGAAAATTGGAGGAAGAGAAAAGTATAAGAGAATACCTGATCCTGAACGATTTGAATCAATCGCAAGCACAATAAGCGCCTACACACGCGACCACAGACAAAATATGGACCACACCTATTCTGAGGTAATTATTGATAAAGAAGCGATAGAGCGACTAAAAGAAAAAGGAAGGAAAGTAATCACACTTCATATTCCAGATGAATTGAAGGGTATTGTTATTGGAAAGAAAGGGAGAAATATTAAACGAATTACCGATAAGTTTGGACTTGATTTCATAAGAATAAAGTAAACCGTAAATGAAAACCGCATACGTCGTATGCGGCTTTTTGTGTCGGGATGCCGGGATTCGAACCCGGAATCGCTCGGTCCCAAACCGAGAATGTTAGCCGTTACACCACATCCCGAGGCGCAAGCATACTAGCATAAGAGAAGTTTTTTCGCAAGAAATTTTGTGGGTGGGTTGACTTTTATTTTGAATGATGATATCTTTATACTGAACCCAAAAAACTATATAACATGAAATATTTAGAGATTGCCGTTTATATAATAAACGGCGTGCTACTCCTGCTCATGGTTATAGCAGGAGTACTCTCGATGTTCCTCCCAGAGGACATCGAAACTGCGGAGTGGAATAC
>JALVPH010000021.1 GCA_027031875.1 Candidatus Parcubacteria bacterium
CAATTGCGGAATTAAATTGCACACGGTATCCGCGATTGATTTGTATGTTCCCCTCATCGTCTGTCCACGCAACGCGGAATTGTATGACTCGTTCTGGTTCTGTCATTCGTTCGAGAATTTTCTTTTTCGCGTACTCGGGTCGCTGTTCATTTATATAGGGGATGACACTTTCCGCAACCTCTTCTACTGCTTGAATAAATTCCGGTTCGTAAGGATTTCGCTCCTCTACCCATTTCATAAATTGTTCTTTGTCTATCATACAAGGTTTAGTATACCACATTATCTTGCGCCTGCTTGTTCTTTTTTCCTGCTCTGTTACGCTTCGCACTGATGGCAAAACCTGCAATGTATTTTAATGACGAAAATGAGCCAAAGAATGATTTTCTCAATATTGAAAGAATTATTCGCGATAGGGGGTCAGTGTATTCTGTATCGCTTGGGAGAGTTACGAATCGTGAGGAGATAAAACAATTTCTCAAAAAGACGAAATCTCTCAAGCGTCATGATAAGGCAACACACCATAGTTGGGCGGCACGAATTGTGCGTGATGGCGTACTCTATGAATCGAAAAGTGATGATGGGGAAACTGGTGCAGGGAATGTTATCCTTCGCATTCTCCAAAAGAAGCATATGGTAAATACTGCGGTATGCGTTACGCGCTGGTATGGGGGAGTGAAATTGGAGGCAGATCGATTCAAGCATGTACAGGACGCAACACTCTTTATTGTTGAGAAAGACCAAGAGGAAAAAGCGAGTAGGAGCAATTAATGCTCGCTTTCTGCCTCTTCTCTCTTTTCCTGTTTCTACTTTTTAATATTGTTGGTATTCCTGTTTTTTCATGCTCATCATCCTAATCCTCTTCCGTCAAGGTCATTCCCGCGAAGGCAGGAATCCAGTAATAATGCATTCCTGTGTCGCAGGAATTTCTCCTTTATACCATCTCCGACTCACACTCTCGCCATTCTAAACTCATCACCCTGTCCTTCTAAAGAAATTATATATATCAGGAATACCTATTATAAACAAAGTGGTTTGCCATTTGATAAAAATAGAATTCCTTTATAATGCCAAAAACTCAAAATCTAAAAAAAATGTATAAAAACCGATCAGCCAAAGCTCTCTTTCTCACGAGAGCAGGAAGTGTTCTTCTTGTGAGAAAGAGTGAAGACTCCTCAGGAAACGCTGGGAAATATGAATTTCCTGGCGGGAAAGTTGGGGAGTGTGAAAAACCAATTTCAGCCCTTTTACGAGAGGTAAGGGAAGAGATTGGTGGTGGCATCATAAACTTGATTGATGTCATCGAAGAAATACCGAAGCAGAGATATTTCCTCGCTTCGGATGGAAGGAGATTCTTCCAGCAGTTCTTTTTCCTCATCGTGCTTTCCAGAGGGGATGGGGGAATTCTTCAGAAAGTTAGGCTTTCTGAAGAGCATACTGAATGTATTCTCGTTCCCTATGAGGATATATTTAGTATGATGGAAGATGGTGATGTAAGCGATGCAGTCGCATTCGCTTTAAAATATTTTGAAAAGTGAGCATAACGCTCACTTTTTTCTCTCAAAATAGAGGTAAGTTGTTACAAGAAAAAATCCTGCAACTCTCAAAGAGAAGAGATGTAATGAAATCTTTCCTCTTGAGTTATACCACAAATGGATGAACTGTTATTCAAATATTCAATTGAATGGTTGAATAACAATTTACGAAAAAGGTTTTGCGTTAATGTTGTTGGATGAAAAAGGAAAAGTTTGTTACACTACCTGATGTATGATAATCCATCTTGCAACTGACCATGCGGGTTTTGAGTTAAAGGAGTTCGTTCGTGAGGCGCTTGAAAAACTCGACTATGAAGTTATTGACCATGGTGCTTATGAGTATGAGGAGGGAGATGATTACCCTGACTATATCAAACTTGCGGCACGCGCAGTAGCGGAAAATCCTGAAGAGGATCGTGCAATTATCTTCGGTGGTTCTGGACAAGGAGAAGCGATGGTTGCGAATCGTTTTCTCGGAGTACGTGCAACAGTGTACTACCATTTCAATCCTGAAATCATCAAACTTTCACGTGCACACAATAATGCGAACGTCCTCTCCATTGGAGCTCGTTTTGTCAGCGAAGAAGAAGCACTAGAATCTATTCTCTTCTGGCTAGAACTTCCATTTGACGGTGGCCGTCATGAGCGAAGAATTCAAAAAATAGATCAAATAGACTATTTTGATTATGACGAGTTCTTGGAGTAGGATCTTACCTCATTTGAAAATTCACTGCTTCTCCCATTTTCCACGCTATATGTTATCATGGATGTATGATTCAATTTGAGGAGGTATCAAAACGTTATGGAAAATCTTTTTACGCACTGAAAGATGTGAGTTTTCATATTAGCGAGAAAGAATTTGTTCTCGTCACTGGTTCTTCTGGATCCGGAAAGACGACAATCCTCAAACTCCTTATTGCGGAGGAGAAACCTACAAAAGGGAAGGTAAGTTTCTATGGTCTCAATGTGCACAATTTACGGCATTCCGATCTTCCACGTTACCGTCAGAAACTTGGTGTAGTGTTCCAGGATTATCGCCTCATCCCTGATAAGACAGTGAAAGAAAATATTTCTTTCGTGATGGAGATGCTAGGCGCAAAAGATTCAGATATTCGCGAGAGTGTGAGAAACGTTCTTAATATTGTTCGATTAAGAGGAAAAGAGAAGAGGTACCCTCATCAGCTTTCTGGTGGAGAACAGCAACGTCTTGCCATTGCGCGTGCAATTGTAAATGAACCAGATATCATCCTTGTCGATGAACCAACAGCATCACTTGATAAAGAGAACAGTAAACTCGTGTTGGATATTTTGAAAAAGATACATGAACTTGGTACGACTGTTATCCTCTTCACCCACAAACAGTTAAAAGTATCACATGCACATACTCTCACTCTCCAGGATGGAAAACTTATGCATGACTCGTATACTAAAGAACACTAAACGCATATGTCTCTATTTCGTGATCTCAAAAGAATATACCGCGATGGATGGAAACTCGTATGGAGGAACCCGTTCGTTTCACTTGCTTCAATCATCATTATTACACTCTCACTCTTTCTCATCTCGTTTACGCTCGTATTCTATGGTGTTCTTGATAATTCACTTGCAAAGATTGAGCAGCGGGTGGATGTGAAGTTCTATCTTCTCCCCGATACGCCAAAACCGGAGTTGGAAAAGTTCGTATCCCAAATCAAAACGTTTAAAGGGATTGATAAGGTTCGCATTATCACAAAAGAGGAAGCACTCACAAATTTTCTCAAACGTTATGAGAAGGATCAACTCATTCGTCGGTCGATTGATGAACTTGGCGAGAATCCCTTGGGTCCGTCAGTGAGTGTTCGCGCAAAGGATCCTCACATCTATGGAAAAATTGTAGAAGAGGTGAACAAGAGAATTGTTCCTGATTTTCCCTACCTTGACCACGTAAACTACCGTGATAACTCATACATTATAGAACGACTCAACCTCTTCTCATCAGTTGCGAGAAAGATTTCCTACGCACTCATCGCCTTCTTCTCTGCGCTCGCGGTGTTTATCGTGCTCATCTTTATGGGGCTCGTCATTTATAGTGCAAAGACAGAAATTTGGGTGAAGCGACTTATCGGTGCAGAGAATCGTTACATAAGCGGACCTTTTGCGGTTGCGGGTATCATCTATGGATTCTTCTCTGCATTCATCGTTGTCGCGACAGTTGTACCGGTAAGTTCGTGGGTTGGAAAACTCACACAGAGTTTCTTCGGGGATATGAATCCGGCGGTGTACGTTCATAATAACCTTATTCCGCTTACTGTGTTTACCTTCTCTACAGGTATGATGCTCGGATATCTTGCGAGTATGTTTGTGGTGAGGAGGTATTTGAAAAAATGAACTACCCCGAGCTTACGCTCGGGGTATTTTGTGTGGAATAAATATCAAGTAACGACGGATTTCGTCGTTTTTTATATCGAAGTATCGTTAGGATATATGTTCACTTTTCTTTTATGCTATACTCCACTCGTATGGAAACAGAAAAAAACGTACGCGTTGCTATTAATGGTTTTGGACGCATTGGGCGAGCATTCTTTAAACTCGCTCACACACATTACTCACAGCTCGACATTGTCGCAATTAACGACCTTGGGAATGTAGAGAACCTTGCTTACCTCCTTGAGTTTGATACCGCTCAGGGGATAAGTCATTTTGATATTGAGGTGGGGGAGAATGAACTTATTGTTGATGGAACACACATCGCATTTATTCAGGAACGAGACCCAAGCAAGCTTCCATGGAAAGAAATGAATATCGACATTGTTGTAGAATCAACAGGATTCTTTACCCACTACGATAAAGCGAAAGCTCACCTCGACGCAGGAGCAAAGCATGTGCTCATTTCCGCACCAGGGAAGAGGGATGCTCCAGAAGGAATTACTGTAGGAACAATTCTTATGGGGGTAAATGATTACCTCCTTGAGGAAGAAGAGTATCGTATTACTTCAAATGGATCATGTACCACAAATGCGACTTCTCCGCTTATCGCAATTCTCAACGAATCGATTGGAATTAAGAAAGCGCTTCTCAACACGACACATGCATACACCGCAACACAGGCGATTGTTGATGGCCCAAGTCGTGGAAGTGATTTTCGAAAGGGGCGTGCTGCTGCGCAGAACATCGTTCCTACCTCTACCGGTGCAGCGAAGGCGGTAACAAAAGCAATTACAGAACTCGAAGGGAAGTTTGATGGAATTGCCTGCCGTGTTCCTGTTGTTGCAGGATCAATTGCAGATGTTACTTTTCTCGCAGAGCGCGAAACGTCTGTTGAAGAGGTGAATGACATTCTTCGTAAGGCAGCGGAAAGTGCAAAGTGGGAAGGAATCTTTGCGGTTTCTGAAGACCCTATCGTCTCTTCTGATATTGTAGGATCTACCCACGCTTCAATTGCAGATCTCCCTATGACACGCGTTGTTGATGGAGATTTCGTAAAGGTGATGGCGTGGTATGACAACGAAATGGGGTACACAAATGCGCTTGTGCGCCACGCACTTCGTGTTGCAGAAGCACGATCACTCTTCCACGAGTAGTTGACGTATCTCTTCTATGATGTCCGAATCTCTCAAAGAATATGGGCTCGACGGAAATCTCCTCAAAGAATGTGGTTCTGAGGAGTTTTCGTGTGCGCGGGTAGTAAGTGTACATCATAGCGATTACGAACTTCAAACAGGCAAGGGTCGCATTTCTGCACTCCTTCCGGGCCGCTGGAAACGAGAGAAAGATCCTACCGCGTTTCCCGCAGTAGGGGATTGGGTACTCTATGAAGAGAAGTCGGATACAGCACTCATTCAAACAATTCTCCCTCGTAAGAATCTCCTTACACGAAAAAAACGGCATTGGGCATACCCAAAGCCAATTGCTGCAAACCTTGACGGAGTAGTGCTCGTGCAAGCATTCGGGCGGGATCTCAATTTTCGAAGAATGCAACGCATTTTTACACTCCTCATTGCACAAGGGTTTAGTGTGAGTTTTGTGTTCAATAAGGTGGATCTTGTAACGAAAGAGGAACGAGATAGAGTCACTCAACAACTCAGAAGCCTTGGTGTAGAGGCAGATACATTCTTCACATCCACAAAGACAGGTGAGGGAATGGATGAACTACAAAAACTCTTTCTTCCTAGAAAAACTTATACACTTCTCGGTTCTTCGGGGGTAGGGAAGACGAGCATTGTGAATGCACTTTTTGGAGAAGAAGTATTTGCTACACAGGAGACGATGAAAACAGGGAAAGGGAAGCATACCACGACCGTAAGGAGGCTTGTTCGAGTTCCAGGTGGTGCACTCCTTATTGATACCCCAGGAACGAGAGATTTCTCTATTGAGGAGTATGTAAATGAAGTTGGGGATGAAGCATTTCCACTCATCCATCAGTATGCGCAGTATTGTAAGTTTCGTGATTGCACACACCAACATGAGCCAGGGTGTGCAGTTCGCGAAGCGCTAGAGCGAGGAGAAATTGAGAGATCGGTCTATGATGACTACCTTCACTTTATTCAACACGCAACAAAGAATTCTCCAAAGCAAAAAAGATAGCTTGCGCTATCTTTTTATATACAA
>JALVPH010000022.1 GCA_027031875.1 Candidatus Parcubacteria bacterium
TTCTTGGGGTAACACCTGCAATTGTCTGGCTCTTTTTCTGGACACGAGAAGATCGCTTCCACAAAGGACCAAAGTGGCCGCTCTTCTTTACCTTCCTCGCGGGAGCAGGTGTAGGTGCTCTCCTCCTCCCGCTTTCTCCTTACCTTAAAGAACTTCAACTTGGGCTTGCGGAAAAGTTATTTATATTCGCATCAATAGAGGAGTTCGCAAAATTCCTTGTAGTGTTTCTTATGGATTATAAACTTCCCTACTTTAGTGAACCAATTGATTATGCGATCTACCTCATCAGCGGTGCATTAGGGTTTGCCGCATTTGAAAACGTCCTCTACCTTGCGCACCCGTCGGTGATAGAAAACCTTCCCTACATGATTGAAACTGGAATGTTTCGCTTTCTTGGGTCAACAATCCTCCACAGTGTTCTCGCAGCAATCCTTGGGCTCACTATTGGGTTCGTATTCTATAAAAAAACAGGAATTAAACTTCTCTACGCAAGTATTGGTCTCGTCATCGTCTCCATCTTGCATACAATCTATAATTACTTTATCATTGAGCATATGAAGCTGAATGGGTTCCTTGCCCTTGGAATCCTTTGGGTAGTAAGCCTCATTGTAATATCACTCTTTGAGAAAGTGAGAGTTATCAATCATTAATGGTATAATAAAGCGTATGGCAAAGAAGAAAAACTTTTTTAAAAAACTCGCGGAAAGCGTGCAACAGTTACGAAGTGACAGTTACGACGAGTATGAGGAAGAGACTCCTCAAGAGGAAGTAAGTATTGATATTCAATCTTCTGACGATGAGAGCTATGAAGAGTATGAAGAGGAAGTAGGTGAGCTCGCGATTGATATGTATCGTATTGAGAATGCTCTCATTCTCCAAACAATGATTGCAGGTGTTCAAAAGAATGATATTGATATCACCCTCACGCGCGACTCCCTCACGATCGAAGGAGCTCGTCGTAGAGAGGATCTTGGAGAAGTCTATGAGGAGTACTTTCAGGAGCTCTACTGGGGTCCCTTTGAGCGAAGCATCGCTCTCCCCGAAGAGGTCGATATTGAAGAAGCGGAAGCACACGAGCATCACGGACTCCTCACAATTATCCTCCCTCTCGTTGACAAGCATAAGCGAACGCATTTGAAGATTAAGTAAGAGATTGCCACGAATCACGATCGTGATTCGTGGTAATTTTTAGGTTCTTTAGAAAGGGCGGATGCTGGGGCTATGTAGCCCCAGCATCCGCCTCTTCTCTTTCTCATCTCCCTATCCATGCTATACTCATCTGCGATATGTCACAGAAGGAGCATCAGAATGAACGATTTGAGGGCCGTTTTTCGCTTGGAAAGAATGGAATTGCCTACATTACCAACAGAGAAACAGGACGAGTTATCGAGGTTCATAAGCACCACGCAGGGACAGCACTCTCGCGTGATTTTGTGCTTGTAGAAATTACTGATCCACGACGAGGAATTGGTGAGGTGGTAGAGGTAATACAACGCGCAAAAAAAGGCTTCGTTGGTGTTGTCCACAGAAAGGGTGAGAACTATATACTCATTCCAGATGACTTCAAAATTCCTGAAATATTCATCCCCCGTGAGTACGCAGATGAAGAAAATCTTATCGTGGGTGAGAAAGCCTATGTAGAGATAGAACAGTACGAACCGCTCCTTATCGGGAAAATTAAGAAGCATCTTGGAGCAGTTGGGTCAAATGACGCGCTCATGCACGGAATTGCACTCGAACAAGGATTTGACTTCTCCTTCCCGAAAGAAGTAGAAGAGGAGGCGGACGCAATTGATGCGAGAGGGATTACCGAAAAGGAACGAGCGAAACGAAGAGACATGCGCGACGTCACCACCTTCACGATCGATCCGGAAGATGCAAAGGATTTTGACGACGCACTCTCTTTCAGAGAAATTGACGG
>JALVPH010000023.1:0-2204 GCA_027031875.1 Candidatus Parcubacteria bacterium
CCCTCACACAGAGCCTGTGTGAGAGGCAGGTCAAGTTGGGAATGATAAAAAAAGGGGTGTCATTCCCGTACCCGCCTACGCTGGCACAGGCTCCAACGGGAATCCAGAGAATAAGACGATGTTTGTCTTATAAGTATTAGTGGTAATACTCCTAGATTCTGAATCGAGTTCAGAATGACAGAAGGAATTGCAAAGCAATTCCTTCTTAAGGCGGGCGAGTGCGTACTCTACGCACTCGCCCGCCTTTCAAGAGACTACACAGCAGTTTCTTTTGGAGCAAAACAAAAAACCGCGTGAGCGGTTTTTTGTGTAATCACCTAGAAGGATGACTATAGCTCAACTACTGTTGAATCTGCATCCTTCTCGATGAGAAGAGTATTATTAGCAGTTCCTCCACTAATGTCATACTGAACGCTTGTGAGTTCAAGCTCAATCTCTTCTACGTTATTTGCAGTTGCTTCTGCAGTAAACTCAACGTAGATAGTTTTTGACTCTCCACTGTTGATTGCATATCCAGCAAGAGTAGAGATGTCAGCTCCGTCATCATCATCCTCCTTGATTTCAACAGTATAATCAACTCCGTTAACAGTAACTGATCCGCTAGCTGCATTTGTTATGTCTGTAGATGTTCCATCAATATCAAATGTGATGTGGTCAAGAGTAACATCATCATCTCCATCTGCCTTCAACTCAATTGTGTAAGAAGCTTTTGCAAGAGCATCTGACCCTCCTACTTTGTCGTATCCATCAACAGATACTGACTCTGCAACGAGTGCTCCTGATGAGAGAATAACTTCTTGAGCGAATGAAGGTGTTTTAGCAACGGAGAAGTCATCTCCTTCCTCATCTTCTCCATTAAAAGTCAAACCGGTTACCTTAACTTTTGTTCCTTCTTGTCCAGATGGGAGTGCCTCAAAGTCAACCTTCACCTCAAGCTCAAACTCATCACCAGCGTCTACATCGAAGTCATCGAGATCGAGATTATACGTGTATGTTGCGTTTGTAGCAGCCATCGTATTTGTATCTGCTGTCTTATCATCATCAACCTTGCTTCCGTCGATGTAAACGTATACTCGCTTGATGATATCATCAACATTACCAGCAGCAATAGGATCAATATCAATACTTACCTCTACTTCCTCGATAGTTCCTCCTTGATTGTCTTCAACTTCCACATCTGCAGCGAAGATTGTCTCCTTTGAAACATCGTTCTTGAGGTTCAAAGTCTTTGCAACATCTTCGTTTGCATCTGCTTCACTGAGGTCTACATCGAAGCTATCAAGAGGTTTGATTGTGGCTGTTTCTGAGAGACTTGATACAGACGCCTCATCAGAGTATCCTGCCTCATCAATGAACCTTACTGCAACATCTGTGAGAGTTACCTCAAGGTTCTGAGTTCCTCCTGAATTCTCGATATCGGAAAGATCAAGATCTGCTGTATCTACATATACAACAAACTCCTTCTCCTCTCCTGCCTTCACAACTGTATCAAGCCCTGAGAGTCGGAGTGTATCATCATCTGAACCTCTCCAATCAGAGTCATCGTCAGTTTCTTTTGAAATTATTTCATCTCCATCTACCTCTACCGTGAACTTATCAAAGATGTCGTAGAGATCATCTTCTGTCCCGGTATCAGCAGGTGTTACACTGAAGGTAAGATCCATTCGCTTTACCTGAATGTCAGAACCATCTTCATCGGCTTCAACTGTAACTACCCACGCCTTCTGATGATCTTTGTCTCGTGCAAGTTCATCTGCACCATCTGCTGCTTCAGCTTCGAGAGATGAAATATCTCCCTCTTCAGCATCATCTGAGATTGTGAACTCATCTTCTCCTGGTGCAACAGTACAGTTACTTGCAATTGTATTTCCGTTTGGACAGAGAGCTTCGTTTGAAGATCCTGTTGTAGTTGTGGTTGTAGTTGTTGAACCATTACATGCTGTTTCAAGAGCAGCTCCTGTCATTGGACCTACCACTCCATCAGGTGTAAGTGAGTGATCTGTCTGGAAAGCCTTAACTCCTGCCAACGTCATATGTCCGAAGATTCCGTCAGCATATCCAACATTGTAGTTGATGGAGTTAAGACAGTTTTGCAATTCAACTACTTCTGCACCACGCATTCCAAGGCGAAGTGTGTAGTCGTAGGTGAATGTTGCAGCAGCTGCGACGGTAGCAACGAGTGTTGCTGCGGTAACAACTGTTGT
>JALVPH010000023.1:2214-17147 GCA_027031875.1 Candidatus Parcubacteria bacterium
TGTAATTACTAATTTTTTCATAGTGTCTTTTCTGTCTTTTGATTTACTAATGTGTAAATAAATTTTTATAAAAATTTATTTATTCCCCTCACTCGTGAGAAACAAAACGAATAATAACTCATAATTTTTTTCACTCGCTCGGGGTATAAATAATTCGTGCATCGGTCGGTTTCGACGTGACCTCAAACGCACACGGTCCTCTTGTGCGCTTCAAGAGAACCGCCCACTCACAGGCTCATCGACACAAGCCCTGCGCATACGCGCGGTGAGTGGAGTGCTCGACTCGTGAGAGTCGAGGTAGTTATTGCTAACTACGAGATGAAGTGTAACACTTCTTTAAGAAGTGACAAGACTCTCATAGCTATGCAACTGCGGGTGCACGCGGAAGCGTGACTGCAATTCCACCGCACTTGCAGTTCACCTATTATAACGAGAGAAAGCAGAAAGTCTTACAGAGGGAAGTGAAATACAATGATTTAATTCGAATTGTCAAATTCTTCTACTTGAAGATGTTGCGCGTATTTGCATGCCCCGCCCATCATTCCTACCTTTTCTCACTCGTCATTCCCGCGAAGGCGGGAATCTAGTTTTTATGGAAGTATTCCTGCTTCGCAGGAATGTAATATTACTGGACCCCGGATTAAGTCCGGGGTGACAAAGTGGTGTGTGCGAGCAAGTAGTCTAATGAGTAACAAAGTAATTTGTTTGAGCGTGTGGTTATATTTCTGGATCCCCGATCGAGGTCGGGGATGACAAGTGGTTTGTTTGCGGTAGTGGTTACTTTCTGAGGTGACACCACTTTTGCTCTTTTACGTCAGATAATTTGTGAAAGTAAATGCGCACTCACTTTGAGTTTATATACTGGAATAAGTTGCAAAAGTGGTGTCACCGACAAGATGGTATTATATTAACTATTCTTTATCCTTTATGGTAATACTAGAATCCAATACTCTATAAAACAATATGTCCTTTATAGAGAAAGCGGGCGGAGCGTAGTTTGCTACGCCCCGCCTGCTTTTTAAGCTGTCCTTTATATACATCTAATCTACAACTTTGTATTTTGCCCATCTTCGCTCCCCTTCTTTTTCGACAAGCCCTTGAGAAATAAGTTCACGAAGATCGCGCTGAATCGTCTTCTGGCTCGCTCCCTCAAAGAGGTCTGCAATTTCTGGGAGAGAACGTGCACCGCTCTTTCGAAGGTGTGCAAGAATTGCTTTCTTTCGCTCTTCCTTTTTGAGAGTATCTTTACGCACCGAACGAATCTTTTCCTCCCTTTTTTTCTGCTTCTCTTCTTTCCTTTTCTCTTGCTTTTTACTTGAAGGAGTAGTTACGGCCACCTCTGTTTTTTTTACCTTCTGTCTCTCATCATCTTCTTCTTTTCGATGAGAAAAGAGTGAAGAGAGATCTATTGGGGAGAGGAGGCGAGAATACTCTTTCTCTTCTGTCGTATGGGTGAGTACCTCCTGCAAGAGTGACTCAAACCGTATGAGCTCTTTTTGAAAGAGCTCACGTTGCAACTCTGTAAGCCACTCCTCCTCAAAAAGGAGTTGGAGAGAAAGGCGGACTTCATCAAGCATAAGTGTAATTTCGTGATAGACGATGTCTCTTACGCTCTTGCTTTGTGCACGGAGAAAAGTGTAACTGAATTCTGAGAGACGTATCGCGAGTTTCCTCAATGAAGAGGCAAGTTCCTCGTCATTTATGTTTCGTGCGATGTAGTAGAGCGCGCGAACAATTTTGTGAATACTCGTCGTATGGGAAGCAAAAAGAACTGTCCTTTTGTCATCCTTTTTACCCGCAACAACAATGTCTTTTACTTGTGTTTCCCTTTCATTCATATGTCCTTTATCTTTGTGAGATAAAGTGTAATAGAAGAGACGAAAAAGTCAAGATGTCCTTTATTTGGAGGATGGTGGTTTGTTACGAAAGTGATTGCTTTCTAGATTCCGGGCCTGCCTGCCGGCAGATAGGTCAAGCCCGGAATGATAAGAAAGGAAAGAGTGGGTTCTAGGTTAAGTCCGGAATGACGAGGATAGCGAGTTAGGAATGGCAAAGCGGTTGAAGAGAGTAAGCGGTTCTATTAGTAACAAGGTAGTTTGTTTGAGCGTGTGGTTATATTTCTGGATCCCCGATCGGAGTCGAGGATGACAAGTGGTTTGTTTGAGCAAGTGGTTTTATTGGTAGTGAAGTGGTTTATTTACGGAAGTGGTTACTCTCTAGATTCCGGACCTGCCTGCCGGCAAACAGGCCCGAAATGACAAAGCACGAAGTGCTTTGTTTAAAAGGCGGGGCGAGGTGCATATGCACCTCGCCCGCTTCTATAGTTTTCCTTACCTCCTCAATACTGCTTCAATTCCTGGAAGTGTCCCTTCCACAAGAAAATCCAACATCGCACCCCCCGCAGTAGAGATAAACTGAAACGCATCTTCAAGTCCTTGCTCGAGGATGACAGTGCTCGTATCCCCTCCACCACTCACCGCATAGGTATCACTTTCCACAATGTTCTTCGCGAGAGCAATTGATGCCTGAACGTACCCGTCCTCATACTTTCCCATTGGACCATTCCAGAGTGCTTCCCTACTCCTGTGAATATACCTAGAAAAGAGCTCTTCCGTTTTTGGTCCTACGTCAAGAATTGCATCATCCCCTACACTTTCAATCATCCCCACACTTCCATCTCTTCCACGAAAATCAATCGGAAGCACAATTCTTGGATCATTCATTATATGGGTAACATCCACAGTGTCATCGTAATAGGAACTTCCGATATTTACCCCCTTCTCTTTTAGGAAGACGTTTGCGAGCGCACCTCCAAGGAGAATTGCGTCTGCAAGCTTGTGTTCGAGTATCTTCTCAATGAGAGGGAGCTTTGTTCCAAACTTTGCTCCACCAAGAATAACTACGCGCTCCCCCTCCTCTCGTGGCACAAGAAAGCGAGAGAGCTCCTCTACCTCGCGAACAAACTGAAAACCAAAATAGCTTGGGAGAAGTCGTGCAATCGCATGAACAGATGCATGTTCTCTGTGAGAGACGGAAAAGGCCTCGTTGATGTAGAGATCCGCCCAATCGATGAGCGAAGAGAGGTAGGAAGGGTCATCCTTTTTTTCCTCCTGAAAGGAACGCACATTTTCGAAGAGAACTGATTCTCCATCCTTCAACGTCTTCATTACTTCATCTAACTCACTCCATTGAGCGAAAGCGAGTGGAATTCGCTGTGAGAGAAATTCGTAAATCGGTTTGAGCGTTTCTTTTGGATCGCGTCCTTGATGCGCGAGGATGATAGTGCGTGCTCCCTGTTCCTGAAGGAATTGTATCGTAGGAATCATTTTGAGAATTCTCCAACTCTCCCCCTCTGTTACTCTTCCATCTTCACCAAGCGTCGTGTTTGTATCAATACGGAGCACAACACGCTCGCCTCGTAACCCCCCTCGTAACGTTTCAACTGAAAAATCTCTAACTTTCTTCGTAAGCGGTGTTTTCATCCATAGTATTATACACAATTTTTCCTATGGGATGGATGATGCTATAAAGAGACGGCGAGCTGTTCCCTTTCTAGAAACAGCTCGCCGTCTTCCTATCTCCCTCTTACACGAAAGCGTTCTTGAGAGAGTGATTGTGAGAGGAGTGTAAACACCTCTTCCCCACTCCTATTTGTGTAGAGACGTAAATCCTGATGGTAGCGCTTCGTTGTGCAAGAGAGGAGGATTCCCCCACTTATCTCACGCACCTTGATATCAACAACTACATCCTTCCTCCCTTTTACCGAGCGAATGTATCCTGCACTTATCTCGTCAATACCCGCTTTCGTGAGTACTTTTGCAACAGGAACGAGTGCTTCAATAATTGTGGTTTTCTTCCCTCTCATTCTCCTTGAATTTCTCGTATCTCCTCCTCTGTCATATCACGGAGGTTCCGCGCTTTATCAAGAAAGAGAATCCCCTCAAAGTGATCTGTCTCATGTTGAAAAATGTGTGCAAGGAGGCCATCTGCGTGAACACGGAACTTTTCACCATTTTCATCATATGCTTCTATTTCTACTTCTTCGTTTCGTTTTACCTCTCCCACTTTCCAACGACAGGAGAGACAGCCCTCGTGTTTCCACGATGCATCTCTACTCTTAGAGAGGATACGAGGGTTTATGTAGACAAGCTTCTCTCGTTCTGGATGTTTAAAAATAAAAGGAGCAACAACAAAAATACGTTTTTCCACTCCTATCTGCGGAGCGGCAAGTGCAACCCCATCTCGTTGAGTTGCAAGCGAGTCATGCATATCCTGAATGAGCTCCTGAATTGCTTCGCTCTGAATCTCTTCAACAGGAACCTCCTTTGCTTTCGCACGAAGCGCAGGGTGACCATCTTGAACAATTTCTTTTATCATACGTATATGAGTATACGAGAAGAATAGAGAGAAACAAGCTGTTATATTGTTATTTCACCACATCCTGTTAGACTTGTATCCGTATGAATAAAGACAAATCGACAAAAGCTCTCCACTATGCAGGAGCAACATTTTTAGGAATTCTTTCTATTATCGCTATCATTGCAGCGTACCTCTTCATCGCGAAGGTGAGGGGTTGGGATCAACGAAATACCATTTCTGTAGAAGCGAGTGCAGAAGAGAAAGCAATGCCAGACATTGCAACCTTCTCCTTCCTTGTAAAAGAGAAGGCAAAAAACCCAAAGGATGCACAAAAAGTGGTAAACAAAAAAATTGCATCTATCCTTGATGGATTGAAGAAACTCGGGGTGGAGGAAAAGGATATGAATACAGATTCCTATCAAATTATGCCCCACTACGAATGGGTCCGCGTAAAAGGAGAGCCAAAAACCTCTCCAGATGGAACTATTTACTACCCAACAGACGGAAACAAACGAGTCCTCACAGGATACGATGTACAGCAAAGTGTGCGCGTTACAATGCGTGACTTCAAAAAGATTCCTGAAGCTCTTGAACTCTTTGCAAATAATGGACTAGAAAACCTCAATGGTCCAAACTTCAGAATTGAGGATCCTGAAAAAATAAAAGAAGGAGCAAAACTCAAGGCAATCGCAAAAGCGAAGGAAAAAGCAAAACGTCTTGCGGATGAACTTGGAGTAAGATTAGGGAGAATTGTTTCCTTCCATGAGGGTGGAGGATATCATCCTGTTGAGAGAGCATACCCTACCGTAATGATGAAATCTGCTGCAATGATGGAAGATGCTTCACCAGAACTCCCTGTCGGAGAAGATACAGTGCGAAGTTCTGTTACTATTGTATATACGATAAAATAGAGAATTGGTTCTCGCATGAGAACCTTTTTCTTTTATTAAAAAGATGGTATAATAAAGACGTATGGCAACACACATATCATTTTCGGAAAAAGTAAAAGAAATGCTTAAAAAAGATCCAAGAGGAGAAAGATTTAAGAAAGCGCTCTTCCGCCTTTTTGGAGCAGATAGTGAAGGACTTACACTCCTCACGCGGTGGAAACAAAAAGAGATATCCGATCGGTATAAAAAGTTTGATGCCATCTATACAGAAATGTTCCCTGGAAGAAGGAGAATTCGAATTGATTCTAAAACGGAAAAAAGTAGGAAGAGACCGACAGATTTCCTCGTAAGGATTGAAGTGTACAATGTTCCAAAAGAGGGTGAAGAGTTATATAACATAAGAAAATATTTACAAAAAGACGTAGAAGAATATGCTCAACTCCTGTTGGAGCTCGACGAATTTAAAAAGAGAGACCCATCAATGGCAAAATACTTTTCGCTCAGAAAAATGAGAGAACTCAAAGAACGTTGCGAAGAAACATACCGGGCAGAACCAAATGAAGAAGAGCTACGAAAACATATTCCTGAAGGAATACTCGCTAAATGCAAAGAAGTTGAAACAATTTTCGAGATTTTCGAGAGAATAGAAGCGATTGAAGGAGAATATCATCCAGATACAGAGAGGCCAGAAATAGTGATGGCGGCACAGAGGGTATACAGAGATAAAAAATTACGAAAAAACGCGGAAATGTATCTTGAGCTAAAAAAGAGAGCACAGAAATATAAGCGTAACAATGAGTATATGAAGGAAGAGGTATACCCTCTTCACAAGCTCAAAGAAGTGGTAAAGGAATGTAGTGAAGGAAAATTAAGGAAAGATGATCTTGAAGATAAGGATAGAGGAACACTTCTTGAAATATTCGCAGAAGATTGTGAAAAAGCGGAGAGAGCCCTTGAAATAAGAGAAAAACTCAAGATATTTGATGCGTACCCAAGTATAAAAGAGATGGCAAAGAGAATACGATCGGAACAGAGGAGAGAAGATAGAGAAAAAAGAGGAGGTGAGGGAAAGATACGGTAAGACAAAAACCCAGCGTAAGCTGGATTTTTTATGAGGAGACTACTTCCTGAAAATTTTTCGAGGAACGATACGGGAACTCCCAATCTTCGTGAGTTTTGGCTTCGGGATAGAATCGTGATGTCTCCCTCGTCGTCCTCTCTGCGGTCGAGCTTGTGCTGAAGAACCTTCCTCCTCATACGACTGCGAAAGTTTCTTCATTTCCTCAAAAGTTTTTCCAATAGCCCCTTCTTCCTCAAATGAGCGAAGCGTCTTTTCTAAGAGGCGAAGGAGGAGTTCCTCTCTTGTGAAGCGAGGATGCTTCGAGAGGAAGGTGTCGAGAAAATGACGCGTTTCTCGCGTAGGTTTTTCCGTATTGAGAACCTCCCTCAACTGGTGAACCTTTTCCTTTCCTGAAATGCGCCTTCGAGGAATTCGTTCAAAACGAAGCTGGGAACCAGTGAGTTCTTGAATTCGTTGTAACTCAACAAACTCATGAGGGGTAACGAGTGTCATCGCAACACCCTTATTCTGAGCACGACCTGTTCTTCCAATTCTATGCACGTAAGACTCCGGATCGAATGGAATGTGGTAGTTGATAACGCGCTCAACACCTCTCACATCAATCCCTCTCGCAGCAACATCTGTTGCAACGAGAATACGCGCACCTCCTCTCCGAAAATGTTTCATAATCTGGGTACGTTCATACTGATCCATATCCCCGTGGAGCGCGACAACCGAAAATCCTTGCCCGGAGAGCACATCTGCAACTCGCTCTGTTTCCTTCTTTGTCCGACAGAAGACAATAGATTTTCCTGATGAGGATGTTTCAAGGAGGCGAATGAGGGCACGATCTCGCTCGTGTTCTTCCACGAGATAGTAGAACTGCTTTACTTGCTTCGTAGTGAGGCTCTCCCGTTCTGTTCGAATGTAGAGAGGGTCCTCCATCAGCGTATGTGCGAGTTCTCTCACCACCTCTGGAATTGTCGCAGAGAACATAAGCGTCTGCTCCCTCTTTTCAAGAAAACGAAAGATGTTGCGAATGTCCTCGATGAAGCCCATACTCAACATCTCATCCGCTTCGTCGAGTACCACGAAACGTGGTTGAATGTGAATCTTCTCTCCTGTGAGGAGATCAAGGAGCCGTCCGGGTGTTGCAACAATTACCTGTGCAGACTTCGTCCGTTCTATTTGAGAGCGATAGGAAACTCCTCCATAGATGGTAGCGCTCCGTATTCCAAGATGACGTCCAAATTTATAGAACTCATCAGACACTTGAGTTGCGAGCTCTCGAGTGGGGACGATTACAAGCGTTTCTACTGCTTTGTCACCAGACATTTTTTCTAAGAGTGGAAGTGCAAATGCAGCAGTCTTCCCCGTTCCCGTATGTGCCTGCCCTACAACGTTCCTTCCCTCAAGGATGGGAGGAATCGCTTTCGCTTGAATAGGGGAAGGCACCTGGAAACCAGCTCTCTTAATTGCGAACGAGAGTTTTGGTTTAAATTGAAAATGTTGAAATGTCATACAATCCGTATTTCGTGTTATCGTAAGATGAATAAAAAACAGCAACTATTCTTTTGTCGAATGGAGCGGTAGTAGAGAAACGTGTCTCTACTAGAATTCTAATATTTGACTCCAAAGGAAAAGCCAAATACGTATTCTACTATAATGAAAAATAGAAAATACAAAAGAGAAAAAGAACCCGTAAGGGTTCTTTTTCTCTTTCTGTACCAAGTAAAGAAATCCAGCACTCCAAGGAACGAACACTCCTGTTTCGTTCCGCAGGGCCTCATGAGGAATTCAATTGCTATTCCCCATGCAGGTCTTTGGTCTTCGTAACGTGAGGAAGACGCACGAGCACACATTTGAGGTTGTAGTGCTATCACCCTATCTCGCATCGACGAGATAATCGACCAATTCCTACTCGAGTTTACAGACGATACAACGTATCCTGCTCTTCTCGGTAGTTAACTCCTTGAATTGATCCACGACCAGCTTCCGCTAGCCGTGCCTTGTTACGACTTAGTCCCTGTCACCGAGTTCACCTTAGGCCACGCGATGCGCAGACTTCGGGTGCCCCCGGCTCCCTTGACTTGACGGGCGGTGAGTACAAGACTTGAGAACGTATTCACCGCGGTATAGCTGACCCGCGATTACTAGCGATTCCGACTTCATGGGGTCGAGTTGCAGCCCCCAATCCGAACTGAGGAATGGTTTGAAGGATTGGCTCAGGGTTACCCCGTCGCGACCCGTTGTCCATCCCATTGTATCACGTGTGTAGCCCAAGGCATCAAGGGTCATGCTGACCTGGCGTCATCCTCTCCTTCCTCCCCATTACAGGGCAGTCTCGTATGACACTTGAAACATACGATGAGGGTTTCGTTCGTTACCCCACTTAAGGGAACAATTCAAACCACGAACTGACGACGGCCATGCAACACCTGCCTGAGCACAATATCCGCCATGTGTTTCCACTGCGCGGCCTGACTCAGGTGTCTAGCCTTGGTAAGGTTCTTCGTTTATCATCGAATTAAACCACATGATCCACCGCTTGTGCAAGTCCCCGTCTATTCCTTTGAGTTTTAAGCTTGCGCTCGTACTCCCCAGGCGCTTGACTTAACGCGTTAGCTACGCCTCTGAGAGGGTCGATACTCCCAAAAGCTAGTCAAGATCGTTTAGGCCCTGGACTACTGGGGTATCTAATCCCATTCGCTACCCAGGGTTTCGTCCCTCAGTGTCAGGAGTGCGCCAGCTAGCTGCCTTCGCTTTTGGTGTTCCCCACGATATCAACGGATTTCACCCCTACACCGTGAGTTCCGCTAGCCTCTCGCATCCTCAAGTTATACCGTTTCGGTCGCCTTCCCCGAGTTGAGCTCGGATCTTTAACGACCGACTAGCATAACCACCTACGGACCCTTTACGCCCAGTGATTCCGGATAACGCTTGGGGTACTCGTATTACCGCTCCTGCTGGCACGAGTTTAGGAACCCCTTATTCATACGCTAATGTCAATAAACTTCTTCACGTATAAAAGGTGTTTACACCCCGAAGGGCTTCATCCACCACGCGGCGTCGCTCCGTCACACTTTCGTGCATTGCGGAAGATTCTCGACTGCAGCCTCCCGTAGGAGTTTGGGCCGTGTCTCAGTCCCAATGGTGGGGGTCAGGCTCTCACCTCCCCTACGCGTCGTTGCCTTGGTAGGCCATTACCCTACCAACTAGCTGATACGAAGCAGGCCATTCCATGAGCGATAAATCTTTCCTCCGTAGAGATATCATGTATTAGCTACGATTTCTCGCAGTTATTCATGACTCATGGGTATGTTCCTACCTGTTACTACCCCGTTTGCCACTCTCCTTATACAAAAGTACAAGGATCGTTCGACTTGCATGCCTTATCCACGCCGCCAGCGTTCATCCTGAGCTAGGATCAAACTCTACTGAAAAACAGAGTTTTGTTCCTGCGGAACGAAACAGTAATGTTCGTTCCTGTACTCTTGAAATATCTGGATTTCTTTACTTTTCAAGGTACAGCATCAGGGATTATACATAGAAGCGTTTTCTTGGCAAGCTTTTTCCAGAAGAAAAAAGAGAACGATACTTCGTAATAAACAGGAACTGTGGATAACAAGTGGATAACACTCGCTTGTATTCTCAATACGAAAAAGGTATACTTACAGTATGTTACACGAAACAACAATTCTCTATCGATGGAAGGAAAATGAGTTTGAAGGAAGTCCGCGTACGAAACGATGGTACGTGTGGTTCGCGATCGTATTTGCACTCATCATCATTGTCGCACTTCTCTTCAAAAACTACCTCCTCGCCGTTCTTATCTTCATCGCAGGATTCATTATTTGGTTCTCCGACAATAAGGATTACAAGCAATTCGTAGAAATAAGTAAGCGAGGAATCCGCATCGACGACGAGTACATTCCTTACGAAAAGATTCGTTCATTCTGGATTACGAAAAATGAAATAGGAAAACCTATTCTCATTCTCAAAGTTGAGAGAGGTCTCCACCCGATTGAAACCATCGCAATTGGAAAGAGTATCGATCTTGAGGAGCTACGAAACGTTCTCATCAACTACATTGAGGAAAAAGAGATGGAAGAACCAAGCTCAAACAAAATCGTTCACTACTTTAACCTCTGAAAAGAGGTTTTTTGATATCGCAAATATGAAAAAAGAGGAAGCATTCAAAAGAGAGGTGATGGAATACTACGATTCCAACGGGAGACACTCTCTCCCGTGGAGAAAACGAATAACACCCTATCGAGTTCTCGTCTCAGAGGTGATGCTTCAGCAAACACAAGTAGAACGCGTTATCCCCTACTTCAATAGATGGATGAAACATTACCCTTCAATGAAAAAACTCTCAGAAGCTTCACAAGGTGATATTCTTAAACTATGGTCTGGACTTGGCTACAACAGAAGAGCACTCGCACTCCATAAGATTGCACAAACACTCGCGCATAAGAAATTCCCACAAGAGAGTGAAGAATTATTGAAACTTCCAGGGATAGGACCTTACACTGCCGGAGCAATACGAAACTTCGCATTTAATCAATGGACACCGTTTATTGATACGAACATACGAAGAGTGTTCCTCTTCCACTTTTTTAACGGCAAGGAGAATGTGAAAGATGAAGAGATTCTCGAAAAGATGAAGGAAATTGGATATACTCACTCCCCACGAGAATGGGGATATGCATTGATGGATTATGGTGCGTTCCTTAAAACACAACAAAAAGAAAATCCTAACAGGAAATCTTCACACTATAGGAAACAGAAACCCTTTCTCTATTCACAACGCTACTGGAGGTCTCGCATCCTCAAAACGCTCCTTGAAAAAGAGCAGGTGAAAAAAGAGAAGCTCATTTCTCTTATCACGAGCGAAAGAAACGCACCAAAAAAGAATGAAATAGAGAACATTCTCTCACAGATGGAGAGGGAGGGTTTTCTTTTGGAAAAGAATGGAGACATTTTACTTAATACGTGATATAATTGTTTTATGGAAAAGCTAGATAATAATCGAATTCCCCACAAGCAAGAACGAGAAAAGAACGTTTCGTTCTTTCTGGAAAGTGAGAAACATTTTACAGAATGGAAAGCAAAGATAGATTTCGTCGCACTCTCCCACTACCTCGATACCACTTCTTTTACAATAGAAGATTTCTTGGAGTCGCGACGCTTTCAAGAATTTATCCTTCTCGAGCTAGGATTAGAGAGTTTAGAGGACAATGATGAAGCAATTAAAAAAGCAAAAGAAGAACTTCTTACACTCTACAAGGAGAAAGGAGTTCTAGGTTTTTCTACCTACCTATTCGAGGAATTGAGAAAGAGGTACAAGAGAGAAAGAAAGAGCGAAAACCCTGTTTTCGGAAAAATCGAATATGAAAATGGGTACATACACTTTAACGAACAGGAAAAGGAAGTAACGCTTCAGGAATCCTTCGCTCAACTCTGTGACTTTCTCATCCAACAGAAAATTCTCCCCAAAGAGATACGGGCAGAATCGTGGCTTATGGATGTTGATGCTCTCAGAGAGAGGATTCACTTCCATAAAGATGAAAAAGTAGTTCTTCTCTCAAAACAGACAGAACTTGCAGAAAAGAATAAGAACCCAGATGAACTTATCTTTGGCCCAGCACTCTGGGGACAAATTCTTGATAGTAGAGGAAACTACAAAGAAAAAGAGTTACACTACCTTATAGAAAACAAGACGCTTCGCTATGGAATAAGAGATGCATACATTCCAATAAAAGAACTTTTTGATCACTATGGGAAAAAATATAAGGGAAGAGAAATTACGGTAAGAAGACATACAAGAAAAGAAATAGAGGATTTCTTTCAGAGAGAAAAAATGAACCTCGTAGAGTTATTCAACACAGGAGACGTAGAAACTTTTCAAAGGAAAAAAGAAAAAACTATCCTTTGGAAAATACTCTCCCAAACAAATGAGGGAAGAGAATTATTCTCTTTTATCGAAAAGCATATTGGCAAGGAAAATGATTTTTCCAAGATAAGGAAAATGTATATTGATACGTATGGTGCGGACAAGCTGAAGGAACTCGTATCTTCTGTATTAGAAAAAGAAATTGAGAGGTATAAGAAAGAGCTCTACTCAGAAACAGAAAAGATTATTCTATGAGAGCAGAAGAGAGGTTTATTATTGCAGTAGTCTGCATTGCATTGATAATCAGTGCTACTAACTACACAAAAATACAAAGACAAAGCATTTTTCCTATGAACAAAAAAGTAACAATCACAGCACATCGCGGAGCTGCGGGACTCGCGCCGGAAAACACCCTCTCTGCAATTCGCGAAAGAATGAAATATGCTGATAGGATCGAGGTGGATGTCCATCAGAGCAAGGATGGAAAAGTTATCGTCATGCATGATTCATCTGTTGAGAGAACAACAAATGGTAAGGGAAAAATAAAGAACCTTGATTGGAATTACCTATCAACACTCGATGCAGGTTCATGGTTTTCTCCAGAATACAAGGGAGAGCATATCCCCCTCCTCGAAGAGGTGATTGACCTCGTGTGTCCAAAGAAGGTGCTCCTCATTGAGGTAAAAGAGGGTGAGTATCCGGGTATTGAGAATAAAATTGCTCATATGATAGAGGAAAAAGGGGTAATAGATAGCGTCATTATTCAATCGTTTAGCACAAATATTCTTGAAACGTTCCACGAGATACACCCAGAAATAAGACTCCATAAACTTTTTGCAAAACAAATCTACCTATTTGGATTTCCTATTACCTTTGTTCAAGCACCATCACTCTTCCACACCGCAACACTCTTCTACCTTAAAAAGTATCCCTACATTCAAGAGTTCAGTATTTTTCATCGATTCTTCTCAAAGCGTTTCATTGAAAAACTTGATACGCAAACAGGAGGAAAACATATCAATGTGTGGGTTGAAAATAATCCGCAACGAGCACGGAAACTCATTCAATTGGGAGTTGATGGAATTATCACCGACTACCCAAATCGTTTTACTTCCCTCAAAGAAAAAACCTCTCCGCGATGAAGAGGTTTTTTGTGTGCTCCCACCAGGAATCGAACCTGGATTACAGGTACCGCAAACCTGCGTTCTATCCATTAAACTATGGGAGCAGGAGAAAAGAAGGAGACCTCTCCTTCTTTTCTATTCTTTCGCCGAGAGGCTTGCTTCTTTTACGATACGAGAAATCTGAGATTTCTTTCGCGCCGCGGTATTCTTCTTAATCACTCCCCGCTTTGCAGCTTTATCGATTGCCTTATACGCTTGTGGGAGAAGCTCTTTTGCAGAAGCAACGTCGTGATTGTGAATAAGGTTTTTAATGCTTTTGATTAAACGCTTCATTGCTCTCCTTCGTCGGTCATTGAAAACTCTTCTGCGGAGTGATTGTCGTACTGATTTCTTTTGTGCTTTGATAAGTGGCATATTGTTTCTTTCTCAATTATGTGCTTCGCATCATATCAAAATGCGATAATTCTGCAAGAGGAAGGGTGGGGGCGGGCGCGACATAGGTGTCGCGCCCGCCCCATCCAATCCAAATCACCTCGCGCTTTCCTTCACCCGTTCTTCAATAACTTCTCGCACTTTCTCTGGGTAGTACACCTCGTTCAATATGAGCTCCTGTGAATGAGTCCCCGCGGTATCAATGAGTATCGTCTCAATACGGAGCGGACGATCTACGATATCCTGTTCAATGCGAATGTTCTGTATCTGATGATAAGGAACACTCACCTCATTCCACGAGAGAAAGCGAAAAGCAACACGAAGGTGGGTATCATCGAGAATGTAGTGATGTGCGCGGCGAAGCGCTTCCGTAAAGAGCAAAGCAATGATACCAACAGCAACAACTACAACTGAACGGAGCCAAAAAACTCCGAGGAGAATAATGAGAACGGAGAGAAGGTAGTAGTCCCCATACGCAACTGGACTTGGGTGAAGCACAATTTTCTTACTGCTCTTCATAGGAGAAACGATACAGGAATTTATGCGAAAATACAACGTGTATGCACACTGCTATAAGAAGTATCGCTTCATACCGCGATACACTATAACTGAAACACTCGCTCCGATGAGCCACCCGGCAATAACATCAACAGGAAAGTGAACTCCTGCAACAACACGGCCAAGCGATATGAGAATTGCAAACAGGATGAAAAGTATTCCTATTTTTCTATGATAGAGGAATACCATTATCGCGAGAGCCATAAAGAGCGTTGCATGTCCCGAAGGAAAAGAATCGTATCCTCCGTGAAGGAAGAGAGGGTGAATATCAGGATAGCGGAGAAACGGACGAGGACTCTTTACACTTATTTTAAGTATATAGGAGATTCCCCAAGCAACGACAATAGAGAAGAATATCGCAAGCCCTTCGTATAGCACTTTTTGTATGCGTGTAATGAAGTTGTGTGATTCATACGCACGCCAAAGAAGGTAGAAGAAGGAGATTGTAGCGAGAAGGAGAACCGGATACACCATCGTATCGGCGATAAAGATGATTGTGGTATGAAAATGGGGATTTTGACCGAGTTGAAAGAGAGAAAAGAAAAGATTTTGGTGAGATTGGATAAGGGATTGAATCATAAGTAGAGTATAGCAAAAGTGTGTAAGGGAGAGAG